>JAPLBP010000081.1:12525-39612 GCA_026392695.1 Actinomycetota bacterium
GCTCGTAGCGGTTATTAAGGAGGAAAAGGTGGATCTTTCCAAGCAGTTAGCGGGCGCACCCATTTCTTGGGGAGTATGCGAAGCGAATGGATGGGGATATCAACTTTCTCCTGATCGGGTATTGAAAGAAATGCGTGAGTGTGGTCTGACTGCAACCGAATTGGGGCCGGACGGATACCTTCCCCAAGATTCCAAAGCGCTTGCCTCCTTACTTGCCGGATATGACCTATCGCTCTGCGGTGCATTTGTGCCCCTGGTTCTTCATAAACGTGATCGTCTTGCCTCTTCTTATGAGCGGGCAAAACGTCAAGCGCACGTGCTTGCGGATTTGAACGCCGGAAATTTTGTACTCGCGACTCCTGCGGAGGATGGCGATTATGATCACCGAGATCCCATGGACGCAAACGCCAAAGCCGTTTTTGCAGATTCATTGCCTGCAATTGCAGAAATTGCAGAAAGTTTTGGACTGGAAATGGTTGTTCATCCCCACGCGGGCACGATGTTTGAAACCCCCGAGGATCTGGATTTTCTCCTTAACGATACTGACGTCAACCTTTGTCTAGACACGGGACACATCGTCGTCGGTGGAGGAAAGCCCCTTGACGTTGCCACGATGGCAGGGCGCCGAGTGAAGCACGTTCACTTGAAGGATTGCGATGTCGAAGCTGCTTCGCGAATCCGCAAAGGGACTAGTTCTTATTCGACGGAAGTCAAGAATGGGATGTATAAACCTCTGGGCCAAGGTGGTGCGCAAATCGCACAAGTCATGGAATTCCTCAGTGGCATTGACTACCAAGGAAAGTTTGTTTTGGAACAAGACGTGATGCTTTCAGGCGAGCCAACCGATTCCGAGGGTCCAGTCGAGGCCGTTCGGGAGAGTCTGGCTTTTCTTTACTCCTTGTCCTTGTAGCCAGAAACCACTTAATCGCCCCAAAGCGTTATGAAATTGTCATCCTTTGGACACGCAGAAATCGTGGACGATTCACAAGCGCAGTCGTAGGCTAACCCCACGTAAGTCGAGTCGGGGGACGCTTTGTCCTGACTACATTCAATCGGAGGAAATAGTGATTAAGAAAAAATACGCGAGTGTTCTGGTCGCGGCCGCTGTTGCGGGGCTAGCCCTTGGTGCAAGTGTGCCAAGCAGCCAAGCAGCCAGCAAGATTGCCAGCCAGACTGTACGACTTTATATTTCGGCAGATACAAATATTCAAGATCTTTGGGTAAAGAGCCTTATCCCTGCATTCAAATTGGCTTACCCAGGGTACGACGTTAATGTCACTTTTGACTTACACGGTGATCATGACGCGCAGGCGACTGCCAAGATTACTGCGGCCTCTGTGCTTCATAAGGACTCTGGCGTCGATCTAATCGATGGTGGATTTACACAACAACTTGGATTGGCCGGTCTTCTGTGGCATCCAACTCCAGGGTTGGTTCCAAATCTTCGCGATGTTGGTAAGTCGGTCGTTGCTGCCGGCAAGGGTGGAATTCCTTATCGTGCGTCTTCAGTACTGCTTGCCTATAACAGCACAAATGTTAAAACTCCTCCAAAGACTTTGGATGAGTTACTCGCATGGATCAAGGCAAACCCAGGCAAGTTCACCTACAACGCGCCCAATGGCGGCGGTAGTGGTTATGCCTTCGTTCAGACCGTTGTTGACAAATATCTCTCTGCTAAAGATCTAGCTACTTTGCAGCAGTCAGTCAACAAGCCCCTTCAATCAAAATGGGCTCAAGGACTCGAAACGCTTCGTAGCCTTAATCCTTACACTTACGGTAAGAATGGTACGTATCCTGCTAACAACGCCGAAACGTTAAAAGATCTTGGAACAGGTCTTGTAGATATGGCTTCAGTTTGGTCGGATCAATTTGCCAGTGCGGTGAAGGCCGGCACCATGCCAGCCAACATCAAGATCACACAAATAGCGACCCCTTCCTTTACCGGTGGTGCTTCCTATCTGGGTATCCCTTCAAGTTCACAGAATCGCAATGCTGCTCGTCTTCTAGCCAACTGGGTACTTTCACCAGCTGCTCAGAACATAATCGTGAGCGGAATTCTTAATGGAATGCCAGTTATCCCAGTCTCGAAGTTGGATCCAGCAGTTGCTGCCTCCCTCTCCGATGTGGACGTTTCGAACCTTCGTTCAACTTATCTGAGCGCAAACGCGAACGATTTGAAGAGCGCTTGGGCAGCTGCAGTTCCTGGAAAGTAAGTCGAGTTCTTTTGACTTATATGGAAGTACCAAGTGACAACTGTTAAACCAGTCGTCGTAGCAGAGAGTCTTGAAGCCAGAAAGGCTTCAAGACTCTCTGTTCTTGGTTTTTTTATGGCCTTACCGCCCATGCTTTTGGTCATCTGTTTTGTCGGCGCACCAATCCTCATTGCTTTCACTTTTAGCCTTGGATGGACGACCGGGCCCAATCGCGTTGTCTCAATAATCGGTCAAGAAATTCATAAAAAGGATCAATGGTGGGGCACATTCGGAGCGTATAAGGATGTATTTCATGATTCGCGCTTTCCTGGAGATCTTCGAACCACGCTCCTCGTAACGCTCATTTCTACGACCCTTGTCTTGACTATGGCTCTAGGAATCGGGATCTATCAAAGGATGATCGGTGGTCGCATCGCTTCCATCATGACGATACTTACTTTGGTCCCTTTATTTGTTCCTGTTGTGATTGCCTCTTGGGCAATTCACACTTTTTATGCGGGCGATGGTTTTATGCGCACTTTGATGTCGCATTTTGGAATTGATTTTCCTACTCTGACATCCACCTCTACCGCCATAGCAATAGGCACTATTTGGACTTCTCTACCATTTGCGATTCTAATGGTGACTTCAGGATTGCAATCTGTTCCTGACGCACTTATTGAAACTGCGCAAGATGCAGGTGCTGGCTTCTTCCGCATTATTCGCACTGTCTTAATTCCATTGGCCCTGACTCCCATAGTCATCGCCGGAACATTTACTGCGATAGGAATAATGGGTTCTTTCACTATCCCACTTTTCCTTGGACCGAATCAGCCTACGATGCTTGGGGTCGAAATCTCCAACTTCTTCGGCTCCTACAATCGTCCTCAGCAATCGATAGTGATGGCATTTATCGTGTTTGCGGCCGCTTCAGGAATCGCGTTTATTTACATATGGGCTAACGTTCGCAGCGCAAAGCAAAGCGGACGTATCTAATGGCCCGTAAAGACAAAGCCCGGGTAAAGACAAGTAATCCGCTGGTCAAAGTGCTGCTTGTTATCTTTATGATCTGCATGGCAATCTTTATTTTGGGTCCACTCGTCTGGCTAGGAGTGCATGCCTTTGTTACGAATTGGACTTATCCCAATCTCACTCCAGACGGATGGACTTTGCATTGGTGGACAAAGGTCCTCGACGACTCAGCCCTTGAAGCCGCTATTCGCAATTCGCTGATTATTAGCCCGATTGTTGTGCTTTGCTCCATGGTCATTTGTTTACCTGCCGCATATGCGGCTGGGCGCATGAATTATGCGGGCCGTAAAACTTTTCTCATCGGAATGTTTGCAGCGAATTCATTTCCAAAGATCGGCCTTTTCGCGTCGATTGCAACTCTCTATTACGCGCTCAATTTGATGGGTACCGTTTTTGGAATCATCATCATTCAACTTCTTGGGACGATCATCTATATGACCTGGATTCCGGCGGCGGCCTTTGCAGCTGTTCCGAGAAATCTGGAAGAGGCAGCTCGAGATGCCGGCGCATCAAAGTTTCGCGTATTTCGCACGATAACTTTACGAATGGCGATGCCCGGAATTTTGGTGGCAATCGTCATGTCATTTCTTGCCTCATTTGATGAAGCGCAGGGAACATATCTGGTTGGCGCTCCAGCAATTTTCACAATGCCGACAGAAATGTATTCTTTGGTTCAGAACTATCCAATTCAGGTCGCTGCCGTCTTCTCACTTCTATTGGCGATCCCGTCGGTTCTACTTATCAGTCTTGCCCGTAAACACATAGTCGGCGGACAACTCGCGGAAGGTTTCCAAATCAAGTGATGAAAGAGAGATGCAATGGCTGAGGTAGTTCAACAAGATGGTCTCGTACTTAATGGACTTACCAAAATCCTTGGCGGGCGCGTGATCATTGACGATCTCCACCTCGTGGTCAATAAGGGCGAGATGGTCTCTCTCTTAGGTCCCTCTGGATGTGGAAAAACCACAACTCTTAGGATGATAGCTGGCTTCCTTATTCCTGATAAAGGAGACATTCTCCTTGATGGTAAAGACGTAACAACGCTCGGCCCAGAGAAACGTCCCAGCGCGATGGTCTTTCAGAACTACGCGCTTTGGCCACATATGACTGTGTTTAATAATGTTGCCTATCCATTGAAGGTGCGAAAAATGCAGAAGCCCGAAATCGAGAAGCGTGTGCATGATGCTCTCGGTTTGGTCAACCTTATGCATCACAAAGATTCTCGCCCTGGCCAAATATCAGGCGGCGAGCAACAGCGCGTTGCTCTTGCTCGCGCTCTTGTTCAAGAACCAGACATTCTGCTTTTAGATGAGCCACTTAGTAATCTTGATGCAAAACTTCGTGTCAAAGTTCGAGAAGACATTCGTGAACTACAGCGAAGGCTCGGCATCACCACGGTCATTGTTACGCATGATCAGGATGAAGCACTTTCAATCTCAGATCGAATTGCAGTGATGAATAATGGAAAGATCGAGCAATTCAGTACTCCACAAGAACTGTATGACCGCCCTGAGACGGAATACGTTGCGAATTTTATTGGAAGCCTCAACCATGTAACAGGGGGATATGCAGACGGTCAGATCGTCCCTGGTTCCGATGTCGTAGGAATTCGACCTGAAGATGTGCACTTTAGCAATGAGCAGGTTTCGGGCAGTTTCCCTGCAACGGTCGAACTTGTAGTGCCGCGCGGCCACTTCTGCGAGGTCTATTTGAAGCGCGCCGATGTTGAATTACGCGCCTTTATTTCCGCCAACGTTCCCACGGCCGGTAAGCAGGGGTTTGCACGGATAGGTAAAGCTCTTGTCTATCACGACGGCAAACTTATTCGAGTGGCGTAGATTTCCGGTGACCATTGCGTGTGCTCATCGAGGAGATTCAAGTAGATACCGCGAAAATACTTTGGTGGCGATTAAATCTGCCATAAAGTCCGGCGCCGAGATGGTTGAAATTGACGTTCGACTTTCAAAAGATGGTGAAGTAGTTGTAATACACGACCCCACTTTAGAAAGACTTTGGGGTATCTCATCTCCTGTTTCCGAAGTCAATTGGGATTCAATGAAACGATTAGGCGACGGTGAGAATCGTCTACCTCTCCTATCTGAAGTTCTTGAGCTTTTTGTTGGCAGTAGTTCTAGTTTGATGATTGATATGGAGGAAGTCTTTCCGGCGTCTAAAGCATTTCGAGTAACCGATCAAGGACCGCTCGATCAATCACAAATACGTTGGTGCGGGAATTTGGATGGCATGCGCACGATTCGTGCGCTCTCGACATCTGCCAAAATTTGGATGCCCTGGGAAGACATAGCGATTCCAGAAAAGAGCGAAATTTCCGAATTGAGTCCAGAATTCGTAAATCTCCACTATTCGTTTGTGAGTAAAGAGAGCGTCGATGCCTTTCATGCGATGGGTTACAAAGTATCTGCTTGGACAATTGATGACGAAGCTTCCATGCGATGGGCGCTATCGATCGGAGTAGATTCCATCACGACTAATGAGCTGGCGCTCCTTCAAAGAGTATTTTCTGAGGGAATCTTGAAGGATCGTAGAGTCGAGCGCTCAATCGATGAGATTGACTTGGAGAAGGCGATGCTTATCGCTCACGATCTCGGTGCGTGGGCAATCCTGGTTGCGAGTTCAATGGATCCAGGGGAGATGTCGCTTAAAGAGAATCCTGCGGATATCGTCACACGGGTTGATGTCATGATCGAAAGACACGTGCGTGAAGTTATCGCGGCTAATTTTCCAGGACACAACTTCGTGGGTGAGGAGATGGGTGGCAAGTATCAAGCCGATACTCCGTCGTGGTACCTCGATCCCATCGATGGAACAACCAATTTTGCGAATCGCATGCCTTGGAGTTCGTTTTCGCTTGCACTCGCATTTAATCGCACGCCATTAGTTGCAGTTGTTATAGACCCTTGGCGAAGTTCACTTTTTGAAGCAAGAGCAGGCAAAGGGGCCAAGCTCAATGGTCGTGAAATAAAGGTTGAGGACCAAAGCGGAATTGAAAACCCATTGAGCAGCCGCATTGTTGCGACAGAACTTGCGGCTTATCAACCTTGGCCAGGAATGCTGGGACTGTTGCAAGGTTTGGCGGATAACTACTGCACGATGCGCATTATGGGATCAGGAACTCTCACTCTTGTTGGGGTTTCAGTCGGCCGTGGCGTTGGATCTGTTATTGGCCATTACAGCCCCATTGATCATTTAGCCGCTTGTCTCATTGTTCACGAAGCAGGTGGTGCGGTTTGGGATGAGGAAGGAAATGTAAATCTCTTTCCGGAAGTAGGTGGGATTTTGTGCGCGACGCAAGCTGCTGCGCGGCCGCTTTTCGATATATGGATGAAGTCAATTAAATAAGTGGGCTCAACATGCGTGCTCGCAATTGATCTTGGCGGAACGAAAATAAGTGGAGCCATCGTAGATTCTGATTATCAAATTCTCCATGAGATTACTGTTCCGAGCAGAGATTCAATTGAAGGCATCGCGGATCCGAATTTGCAGCGTACGAAAGAGTTAATTAGAGATCTTTGTCAGGTCGCACGGGAGCGAAGTATCCCCATATCGATGGGGTGCGCGGGCTTTCCTGAGTACGTCAATCTACGCGGTGAGTTAACCACGCGGGACAACATTGATTGGGTCATCCAACCGCAGTTAGATTTCGAGCAGTTGACGGGCTTTAAGTGGCTTGCTCAATCCGATGTTCGTTGTGCCGGAGAGGCCGAAGCCTTCCTTGGAGCAGGTAAAGACACAGCAGACTTTGTTTACTTGACGATAAGTTCCGGAATTTCCCATACTCATTTTTTGAATGGTCAGGCTGTCACTGGAGCGGACGGGGAAGCGATCGGCTTTGGCCTCATTGAAATCGAAGTAGATGGTGAAAAAGTTTTGTTAGAAAATTACGCCTCAGGTCTCGGTATATCTCGACGATATGCTCGAGGATCTAATGACTTCTCGGTAGACGCAAAACAGCTAATGACTCTGCTTGGTGCTGACGAGCGCGCTTATGAAATTGTTGCTTCAGCAACCAATTTGCTAGGCAAAGAAATTGGTAACTTGGCCAAAGAATTGAAAACAGAAAAGATTGTAATTGGCGGAGGACTTTGGCTTGGTAGCGAAGAATTCAGAAAGTTGACCATCGCTTCTTTTCAGGTAACCTGCCGAACTAACAGTTACGAAGCCAGAATTGTCAATGCCGAGGTTGCCAATTCCGGAGTGATTGGAGCAGCAATTTATGCGTTTGCGGCAGATGCATCGGCGAATAATTGAGGTTTTTGGCATTCTGAAACGATTGTTGCTGGCCAATTTGGATCATATGAAGGGGCATTGGCGATCCGACGAAAAGCATTTCCTTTATGGGGACCCTGCAGAATCATGATGGCACTCTTTGAGAGGCTGGAAATCGTTGAGGGCCCAACAGTCACTCCAAACTTTGGCACCTCGGAGAGTGACTGAAATTGTGGAAATGTCATGAGGTTATCCGTACGAGTTTCATCAGAGAGAGCCGCCACTCTCGTCTTAGCGTCGCGAGGAGTGCCAATTCCATTGAAGGCAACGTGTCCGTCAGTGACACCGGATGCTAAAAGAAAGCAATCGATGCCAATAGAATTTAGCGTTTCTTCGTATTTTTGCGGATCTCGTGCATCGGGTAGCAAAACTTGATCAAAGGGCAGTTGTGATTTTTTAGGAAGTCCCTGATTGAAGACGTTCCGAATCTCGTCATACGCAAACTTCGCACAACTGAAGTGCAAAGAAGAATCTACATTTGAAAAATTTCCATCATCTCCTCGAATCGCGTATTCGTCCATCATCGCAATGTAAAGATGGTCTATTGCAGTTTTCCTTTCCGAAAACAATTGTCCAAGGGCAAGATAAGTGGAACGTGGGCTGCGCCCTCCCGGGCATCCCAATACGAAATTTTCAGATCTGTTTCGGGCGTCTTCTATTTCGTTAAATAGACCTAATGCCAAGGTGCTGCCCAATGTTTGATCGTTTTCAAATATTGAAATTCTTGCTGGCGAGAGTGGGCTCATATGCCGAGTGTATTTCAGAAAGACAAGAATTCGTGAGAAATAGAGTAATGAATGAGTACAACGAGATAGACCCCTAGAAAGTTCATTTCAATTTTTTTCGACTTTCTATGTGTGAAATTAGCGTCTTTTCTTGCATTTCGGCATCGACAAGAGGAAGTAAAGACCGTAATCTCGGGGCATGAAACGCACACTCGCAGCAGCTATCATCGCAATTTCGCTTTTTCCTATTTCGGCGTTTGCCGATGATACAAGTTCACAGGGAACCTCATCGCCGGCCGCTCCTTCCACGTCAACGTCGGCTAAGCCATCGACATCCGCTCCCGCAACGAAGCCCTCGGCAGTCGCTACATTTACTCGATCGCTAACGGATCTGCTTGTGGATCCTCGCAAAATGATTGCGGATAAAAATTTCGCGGCAGCGCTTGCAGCCCTAAAAGTTATTGACAAGGCTTACCCTAATAATGCAGATGTCAATAACTTGTTGGGATACTCCAGTCGAAATCTCAATCAATACACTTGGGCAGCAATCTACTATTCAAAAGCCCTCAAGATTGATCCAAAGCATTTAGGAGCGTTGGAGTATCAGGGAGTCCTCTTTTTGAAGACGAATAAGTTGGCTTCGGCTAAAGCGAATTTGGCCAAGCTCAAGTCTCTTTGTGGAGTTTCATGCGAGGAATACAAAGATCTCCTCAAGGAGATCGGCACCAAATAGACCCCCAATCTTCGTTCCCTTTATAGGCTGAGGAATTCAACTCCCCGAGGCTATTATTGGGTGACGCCAATCGGGGGACAAAGATGAGCTCTACAACTTCAGATCAAGACAAATCGCCGTCGTTGCTCACCGCTGCCAGAACCACAAAAACTTCATTGTGGAATGATTCGGCAGACCCAGTTGAGTTAGCACGCTCCATTGAGTTTGGCGCAGTTGGAGCCACGTGCAATCCAGTAATTGCACTGACCGCAATCAAAGCAAACCTTGCCCTTTGGCTTCCAAGATTGCGAGAGATAGCGGAAGCAAATCCGACAGCAACGGAATCAGAAATCGGGTGGCTTGCAGTTGAGAGACTTTCGATCGAAGCAGCAAAATTGCTTGAACCAGCGTTCTCAAGAACCGGGGGACGAGATGGTCGACTTTCGATTCAAACGGATCCCCGTTTCCATCGCAATGGGGAAGCTCTTGTAAAACAGGCAGAACATTTTTCGCGCTTAGCTCCAAATATCATCGTGAAAATCCCGGCCACGAAGGTGGGAATTGCGGCAATTGAAGAAGCAACTTTTCGCGGAGTGAGCATCAATGTCACTGTTTCATTTACCGTTTCTCAGGCACTGGTCGCTGCCGACGCGATCGAGAGAGGATTGAAAAGGCGCGGCGCAGCAGGTTTGCCCGACAAGGAGTTCGGATCCGTCGTAACAATCATGGGTGGTCGACTAGATGATTGGCTGAAGTACCGAGTTGCTAAGGATCGCGTTTTGATCGATCCCGGGTATCTTGAATGGGCAGGAGTCGCTGCGATGAAAAAGGCTCACCATATATTTGTTGAACGAGGCTATAGAAGCAGAATTTTGTCAGCGGCTTTTCGAAATCACATGCAATGGAGTGAATTGGTGGGCGGGGACCTAGTGATTTCGCCTCCCTTTGATTGGCAGCTACGTATCAATGAAAACTCGATCCCGGCGGCGAATCGAATCGACATTCCTGTTGATAAGAAGATTATCGGCACACTTACAGAGCGCGTGCCAGAATTTCGTCGTGCATATGATGTGGATGGACTTTCCATCGATGAATTCGATTCTTTTGGAGCGACTAGACGTACTCTTCGCCAATTTTTAGAGGCAAACGCGGAACTTGATGCACTCGTTCGTGATGTGCTTGTGCCTCAAGCGGATTAGTAAGCGCACTGGCTCTGAAGAAATATATCCGCATTACCGACGCCCAACTTCATCTGGTTGCCCGTGGCCTAAAGGCGGTGTGAAATCTAAGAATTATTCTTTTTTCATATTGGAGCGACCGAAGTCAACGCCTTTTAGAATTCTAGGTTTTGGTCTTGGTAAAAGTTTGGCGAGTGTAAGTCCAAGATAAATTAGGGTATTTATAGCTACAAAAGATAAGGCGATTAAGAACCAGGAATTCTCTAGATAGGTCGAGGGAAATAGTAAGCCTCGATGCAATTGATGCATGGACAAGTGGCCAATGGCGATGGAGGCGATCATGTCGAAGCCTTTTCTAGAACAGGTTGACTATGGCTGACGTGCCCCCAAGATGCCCCACTTTTCTTTGCTGTATCAATGAGAACTCGAATAAAAACAGCCTGCAGAAAGATGTCGAAGATAAGTTCCGGCACTACAGCAAGTGCTAACAAAATTGCGTTTCTTCCACCGTGCCTAACGGTAATTGCTCGTTCCAAGGAGAAGATGAGCCCGCTTCCAATCCAAAAGGGGTACCAAACCCAATGATCTTGCGCTAAAGCCATGAAGATTGTGACGGCCAAAGCAGATGAGAGGGCCAATGTTCCGTAGGCGATCCCGATTTGTTGCCCCCAATAGCGCATGGTGGTCTTTGTGAATCCGTAAGCGCCAAGGTTCTCTACTGCCCCGCGCTGCCATCGCAAGCGCTGAACCCATAGATTCCTCCACGTTGGCATTAGTTCGGTGGTAACCCTGCACTCAGTCGGAGAGATCATGGGGCATCCCAAGGTCTTCAACGCAATTGTCAATTCATTGTCTTCTGTTAGTGCAGCTGTGTCATATACCTGGCCAGATTCTCCAGGGATGTACACCCCTCGAGAACTCGCTACCGCGGAGAGTGCGTCGGCCCTGAAGAGAGAGGAGGTTCCGGTCAAGACAAAGACCCGTCCGCCTCTTCGCTTAATTTGGTCGGAGTAACGAACGTATTCGTTTCTTTGAAATTGGCCTAAGAGACCATGTCCTTGTTC
Source organism: Actinomycetota bacterium (assembly GCA_026392695.1). GTDB lineage: Bacteria > Actinomycetota > Actinomycetes > Nanopelagicales > Nanopelagicaceae > QYPT01. Next base: position 23,716 of record JAPLBP010000081.1, read on the forward strand.
CCCAAAAAAAACTCCTCCGATGGCATCGAGTTCGGGAATGTTCTTAAAATAGTAGGCGGCACTTTCCAAGAAAGTGTCATTTATTTGTGAATCCGCATCCATCACCATGATGACATCTTTGTGTGTCATGTTCGGCAGAACTGTGGAAAGTGCTTGGTTGAGGGCGCCGGCTTTCCGATGTGTATTGTTCATCGATTCGAAAGTCTGGATACCCATACGTTGGGCGATTTCAACTGTGGCGTCTGAGCAATTGTCTGCTACAACAATAATATTCTCCGGCGGCCTCGTTTGAGATTGAAGCGACCGAAGAGTTTCAGGTAAAGATTTTTCTTCGTTGTGAGCGGGGATGAGAATCGTGATTTTTACAAAGGATCCTCTAGCCGGATGTTGATGGAAATTCTTTGGCAGTGGGATCAAATTGCTTTTAATCGGCTTTTGATTCGTTGCAACGACTAGAACCTCGAAAAGGACCGCGATAATGACGATGATGAAAACTCCTAAGAGAGCTGCATACAAGGTTTCATTGTCAGGCATTTGCCACGATGAATATTGCTGAGTGTCAAAAAGCTCAAAGGTTTTGAGTTTGGGAGCAATGTGTTCGTTGAATTGCACGAGTGAGACTGCCATTGGAAGTCCCATCGCACCGAGGGTAAAAACGGTAACGAAAAAAACGGCTCGGGCGTTGTGTTGGCGTATCAGGTAGAGGGCTAATAGCGCTCCACCGAGAAGTATCACGGATGCAATTCCTAGGGGAATATTCATATTGTTTTCAGAGTAGACCCATGATGACTTTCTGGCAGGGAAATGGAAATGAGTGAAGACCAGCACTCAGGTAATTGCGAACCTTGTGACGAAAATAACTACGTACGAAGGCAATCGAGATGTAACATCGAAGCGATGGAAATTACTTCCTCGGCACCTTTTCCGAAGATATAAATAAGGGGTGGTAGCGGTGGTTCAAGTCCTTAATCGTCAATCCTTTCGCTCGAAAGTGCTTCCTGTTACTTTCCTTTCTGTCTCCTTGTTTCTTTCTAGTCAAAGCCCTTCTGCTCTCGGTGCATCGCTGCCTTCGGCGCCTGAGTACGTAGACTACCTAATTCAACTGGTGGAGAGGCTTCACTTAAGTACACGGCTCGTGTCTGGACTATTCCACCCCCAACTAATTCACCGATGTTTGCATCGTGTTCGACCACTGATTTGGGTTGTGTCATTAGTGGATTAGTTTCTGGATCGGTCTATTACGTTGATGTAGTTGCCAGTAATTCTGCAGGAATTGGTGCTCCGAGTGCAGTCAGAGCGATTTCTCCCGGGACTGCGGGTTCTCCGCCAAGCAATGTAACCGCTATTCGTGATAGCAAAGGGCTCATAACGGTTAAGTGGACGCCCTTGGCATCTTTAGCGGGAGCAACATTTGCTTGGTACACAGCGGAGGCCTTTACCAGACCGGAATTATCGGCTGGCTCCTCTTACTCGGGTTTTTGCACCGAAAGCTCAATAACCGCGAGCAGTTGCGCAATAGGTGGGTTGAAATCGAATACGACCTATTACATTCAGGTGAGAACAGTTTCATCAGTCGGATCATCTTTTCCATCGATCCCACGTTACGAAGTTTCCGCGGCATCCGCCTCACCCAGCACCTCAACCATGCAATCGAAATTGACGGCGCCCACCCAAGTCAAAGTGATCGCGCTTTCCAAGTCAGTTCGTGTTTCCTGGAAAGCTCCTTCTTCGAATTCCGGGAGAGCAATTCTCAGTTATCGAGCAGGAGCCTACGGTGCGACGGGTGCGTTGGTGAGCTCATGTAAAACCTTAGCCAAGGTTTACACCTGCGTCATAAGCAAGCTCAAGGCAAGTCAAGTGGTTTATATCGGAGTCGTTGCGATTTACTCCGCTGCCACTTCCCCAGTCTCAAAACTCATTCCTGTTACACCGAAGAGTTAGGCGCCATCATGAAGGAAGAATTAGTGGATCAGATCTTCACTCAATTGCAAACCATGGGCTTGTCTCCAAGAAAAGGCGGAGATTCCGACATAACGGTCGACTGCGAATTGCTCGATGCAAAGGGAGGATCGGGGGAGAAGAAAATCTCGTATGAAAATGCGATTTTGATTGATGAGGGGGCGAAGACGGTTTTTCTCTTTGAAAAAACAACGGAAAAGAGCAAAGGTTTCTCCTTTGGGTCTAGCTCAGAGTCATCTTTTCAGTCCGGAAAAACGTTATCGCGCCACGTGAAGGGGACTTTCATTGGTCTAAATGGGCAGATTACTAACTACGATTTCGACATTGGCGAGATTTCCAAGCGCGTTAAAGAGATTTCAGAAAAAAGTGGTTTTAAATGCAAAACGGTGATCCGTCGAAAGAGCACGCAGAGGTAGTTCGAACACCTTTCTCAACTGCTACTTTTCTCGGTATGAGATTGTCGAGATACGGAATTGCTGCGATAAGTGCAGTACTTCTCTTCTCCACGAGCCTTGTGAGCGTTCAAAGCGCAAGCGCCTCAGTGAAGGTTTTTCCAGGTGCACGTCCTTTTAGCGTTTTTGTTCCGAGTTCTTATGACCCGGCCCTTCCCGCTCCGTTACTCATCGCGCTCCATGGTTTTTCGCAATCAGGCGATAAGTTTGAAAACTATCTTCACTTGACACCAATTGCGGAGCAAGAAGGGATTCTTTACGTTCATCCAGACGGGACAAAGGATTCGCGTGGAAATAGATTTTGGAATGGCACTCCTGAATGTTGTAATTATCAACCCCCACTCATAGATGATGATTTATACATCATGAGTATTATTAAGCAGGTTTCTCAGAAATACTCGGTAGACCTCGCGCGAATATATTTGATCGGACATTCAAATGGCGGTTTCATGGTCAATCGCATGGCATGCAGACACGCAGATATATTCGCCGCGGTGGTTAATATGGCTGGCGGTAGCTATGTAAAAAGTTCGAGTTGTAAACCAAGCGGACCTATAAGCGTTCTGCAGATCTGGGGGACCAAAGACATTACGTACAAGGTCAATCATTATGGAGGTCGCGTGATTCCTGGAGCAGTTCAAACTATTGCCACGTGGGCAGTTCTTAATCGATGCTTAAAACAGTCGATAATCAATCAACATCAGCTCGATCTCGACAGAAAAATCCCCGGCTTGGAGACCACCGTAACAATGTACTTGAACTGTCCTGCCACAACTTCCATAGAATTCTGGAGTATTACAGGTGCCGGCCACGTACCCGATATTTCTAAGAGCTTTTCTGCCGATGTAGTCCAATTCCTCCTTGAACACCCTAAGGAAACTTCTCACTAGTACCTCTGTTTGGTTAGGCTTGAGGTTATGCAAATGGGGTCAGTTATTCTTCGACTGTTGCGACCTAAACAGTGGACAAAGAATGTACTGGTATTTGCGGCTCCCTTCGCAGCTGGCAAGCTATTTGATTCTCACGTTTTTCTTCAAGCATTTGAGGCATTTATTGCTTTTTCGCTCGTGTCTAGTGCTTGCTACATCGTTAACGATCTTCGAGATGTAGAAATTGATAAATTGAATGACATTAAGAAGCATCGCCCACTGGCCTCTGGTGAAATGTCACGAACCGCCGCGATGGTGCTTTTTGTTGTCGTCTTGACTTTGGGGATAGCAGCAGCGGTACCGCTACCGGCCCATTTTCAACTGACACTTCTCACATACTTTGTGATTACCAACTTGTATTCCTTCGGACTAAAAAACCAGCCAGTAGTGGAATTCAGCGTTGTTGCTTTTGGATTTGCTTTGCGCGCCATTGCGGGTGGAGCAGCGACCCATCTGCCCGTCACACAATGGTTTTTGGTTGTAACCGGATTTGGATCCCTAGTTATCGTGGTATCAAAACGCTTGGCTGAGAGTGCGAATCCGCTTCACGCGTCAACCCGAAAGGTTTTGGGGGAGTACCCACCAAATTTTTTGAACTTTGTGCTGGCAGTTGCAACCGGAGTTACCCTCACGGCTTACAGTCTGTGGGCCTTTGCCCTTCCTGAAAAGCACCCCTACGCGCAGATTTCGCTGGTGCCTGTTTGCGTTGGAGTATTTCGATATGTGTGGCTGGTCAATAAAGGTGCGGGTGAAGCGCCAGAGGATCTATTGCTTAAGGATTACTACCTTCTTATCTGCGGAGCCATGGCCGTGGCACTTCTCTTTTTTTCAGTCTACAAACCGAGCATGTAATGAATCCAGAGTATTCACGAAGTACAGGGTGGGGAAGAAGCATCCAGTCGACCGGCGTCAGAATAAGTGACACTTTGGAGGAGCTCCAGAAAAGAATTGCAAACCTTGATGACGAACGTGGCGCACTTCCAATTGGACTTCAACGAAGTTATGGAGATTCCGCTCTCAACTCAGGTGGCCTTCAGATATCAACCGACAAGTTTCAAGAGTGGAATCTTGACGCCGATACTGGAGTCATAAGAGTCGGAGCCGGTGTATCTATTCGCCAACTTGAATCAATTGCATTAGAACACAATTTCTTTCCTTCGGTCGTTCCAGGGACGGGTTTTGTTTCAATTGGTGGAGCGATTGCGGCAGACATCCATGGAAAATCTCATCATAAAACAGGTGCCTTCTCCTCGGTGGTCAAAAGTATGCGAGTCCTCTATTCGGATGGGAACGTGCGAGAACTTAAGCCGAAAGGGGCCACAAGCAACCATTTTTGGGCGACGGTAGCTGGCCTGGGACTGACCGGAATTATCGTTGATGCAGATGTACAACTTGAGCCAGTCACTGGAAATTACTTCAATGTGCAAGAGAGACGGTCTCCCAATCTGGATGCCTTGCTTTCCCAGCTAGGGTCTGCAGATACCGATTATGACCATACTGTTGCGTGGATAGATCTTTCAGGATCTTTCAAAGGCCGAGGAGTGGTCGGCATGGGAAATCTTGCAACTGATACAAAGCCGTCTTATGGACTGAAAAGTAAACAATTGACGTTTCCTCTATCTCTGGGAAGGTCGGTGATCACGCCTCTAACGGTTCGCGCGTTCAATTCGATCTGGTACCACAAGCCGCTTAAAAGCGGAGAAGTGAGTATTAATGCATTTACTCACCCTTTGGATGGCATCGGCGCGTGGAATCGTGTTTACGGAAATCGAGGTTTCCTCCAGTATCAATTCTCAATTCCAGATGGACAAGAGGATTTTCTCCATACAGTTCTATCTAAGTTGCGGGCGATTGGTGGCGCCTCTTTTCTCGGAGTTCTAAAGCGTTTTGGGCCAGCTTCCCCCGCACCATTGAGTTTTCCATCTCCAGGTTGGACGCTCGCTTTGGATTTCCCGGTTGGTGTACCCAACCTTGAAAGTACGTTGATTGCATTCGATGAAGAGATCGCTGCCCGCGGAGGTAGAATTTATCTTGTTAAGGATTCGCGCTTACATCCAGAATATCTTTCAAAGATGTATCCACGCCTCGATGAGTGGAAAAATACTCGCGAAGCGATGGACCCGAATCATCGATGGAAATCGGACCAAGGAAGAAGGTTGAGACTGTGCTAAATAGCTTCAAAAGCCCACAACGCATAGCGCTCATCGGCGGGACCAGCGAGATAGGAAATGCGGTCATTGCATCGCTTCCGCAGGCCGCCATCACCGAAGTGATTCGAATCTCTCGTGAAGCTTCTGGCTTTGATGCCACAAACAAAAGTGATCGTCAGGAAGCAGTCCGCACGATCTTTGAGCAGGACTTGGATCTTGCCATCATTGCGATAGGTGCGCTCGGAAATGATCCAGCGTTGACAGAGGAAGACAATCTTCTAAACGTCATGGAGGTGAATTATCTTGCATCCGCGCATCTCCTCCACCAAATTTCAAATCAAATGAAGAAGCAAGGGCACGGTCAAATCCTGATAATTTCTTCGTTCGCTCAAGAACGGCCCCGAGTTGATAATTTTGCATATGGGTCAACGAAATCGGCAATTGATTTTTACGCACGCGGCCTTTCTGACAGCATCGTTAATAGCGGTGTGGAAGTGAAGATCTTGCGGCCCGGATTTGTGCGCACCCGCATGACGCTTGGAATGAAGGCAGCGCCCTTTTCGATCTCGGCTGAAAAAGCTGGATTAGCTGGGGCCAAACTCTTGCGGGGCCAAGAGAAGATTGCTTATGCCCCAGATCTATTGAAGATAGTTGCATGGGTGTTTAGAAAGTTACCTGAGAAGATTTTTCTGCGAATCACTAAGGCTTGAGACTGCTTGGAAATTTGAGGCATTTAACATTGGTACTGTTGGATAGTGAAGTTACGGCCAACCTTTCCCACTAAAAAATCTGTTAGCGCCTTAATTCGCAATAAGAAGGTCTCGATCCCACTTGCTGCGGTATTTGTCTTTTTTGCTGGGATCTGCTGGTCCATCATCCCAGTGCTCATCGCTCCCGGGACGGATAGCGTCACCGCCCGCTTAGCGGAATGGGGGCGGGACCATTACTTAAGTTCGGTAGTCACTTTTGCGGAAAATGTTCAGTACAAATTAAATCCACCGAAGGTCGGTGGTACGCCCGATGCCTCCTTATTACAGAGTTTGGCTCCTGCTACGACACCGCCCTCTTCAGAACCGACTGTCAGTGAAACGGCAACTCCAACACCAACTTCAGTACCAACTCCTACGGAAACTGCCACGACGTCTCCAATTTCAACGAGTACGGCCGTCCCAGATCCATCTCAAGTAGCGCCCTTGGATCCACTTTCGCCTTTCGCCTCACCCGAAATTGCAGGTGAGGGTGTCTTCAAAACCGTATTCACGATCAACGACGAACCAGCAGTACGAATTGCATTCCTGCGCCCCGATCAGGAGCACTCTTCATATCTAACTGGTGTGGCCGTCATGTCCAGTAGTTTGTTGCGTGTCGCGCTACACCCAGGTTTTCTCGAACCGGGCGAATTATCCAACTATCAAACGCCCGACAAGATTTCGAACTCTGATCTCCCTGGTCTTGTTGCAACATTTAATAGTGGTTTTAAACTTAAGGACTCCAAGGGCGGATATTTTTCTGAGGGCTTTACCGCTAAAAGACTTGAAAAAGGCGCTGCCTCCTTTGTGATTTACGAGGATGGAAGCACCGATATTGGATCGTGGGGAAGTGATGTTTCCATGGACAAGAATGTTATATCGGTGCGACAAAACCTGAGTCTTCTCGTGGATAACGGTGTTGTTGCAGAAGATCTCCAGAAAAACATTTTAAGTAAATGGGGATACACGATAAAGAATGACTATTTCGTTTGGCGATCAGGCATCGGTATCAAAGCGGATGGAAATCTCATATACGTTGCAGGTAACGCACTTTCAGTTCAAAGTTTGGCCGATATTCTGCAAGGTGCGGGAGCGGTGCGTGCAATGGAACTAGATATAAACCCCGAGTGGATTTCTTATATGTGGTATCCAAAAGATGGCAAGTACGGTCCGCAGAAACTTTTGGCTTTCGATCGTCCCGCGAACAGATTTATGAAAAAGAGCAGTCGGGATTTCTTCGCAGTTTCAATTAGGTAGATTTCCATTCCGCAAGAGAAGGCATGGCTTACGCTCTCATCGATCGTTCGCCAGGTTACCTGCAGTATTTTGGAACAGAACTCATTGACCTTTTGCAGATTCAAACTTCCCTAGGTCATCAGTCCCAAATGTTGTCACCGCGTAATGCGGCGTCAGATCCACCATCAATGTAGATGGTTTGTCCGGTGGTGTGAGTATTTTCCGCCGAGGCAAGCCAGACCAAAAGATAGGCAACCTGACGAGCCTTTAAGTAATAGTTCAAAGGCATAGGCACCATTTTATCGATGGCCGCCCGGGCTTCCGCACTAGCAATCATGTCAGCAACCATCGGCGTCTCAACAATTCCGGGACCCACTGCGTTGAGCGGAATTCCCGCTCCCGCCCATTCAGGCTTAATAGATTCACGACGAATCCATCTTCCCAATGCGCGTTTGGTAGACCCATAGATCAAACTGGCAGAAGCGTCTCCCTCATCGACCAATTTTTGCGCAATTCTAATTGCACCAGCCTCATCATTCGCCAACATGGCATCGACGAGGGCAGGTGAGTTCGGCAGAAGGGATGCCATAGAACTCGTAATTGATACACGAGGAGCCTCGCTTTTAGACAGAGTCGGCAAAAGTGCGTTCAGAAATTCCGTTGCTCCGAAGAAATTTACGCTGACTGTCTTTGCAATTGGAGTGGCGAGGCCAGCACATGCCACTATTCCATCGATTTTGCCGCCGCATAGTTCAATTGCTTTGCGGGCCGCATCCTGCCGGCCGCCGGGCGTGCTCAAATCGGAATTGACGTCAGTATTGTGAATGTCAACCCCGATGACGTTAGCTCCTCTCTCTTTGAGAAGTGCAACTGTCGCAGCGCCAATGCCGGAGGCGGCACCTGTAACTACATAGTTTCTTGTCATGGTGAGAACCTTTCCTAGGTACACACTCCGTGTACATCTTCAGTCTCCTCTTACCCTCTCCAACTTGAAAGATCCCAGTCCGAGACCCTGCTCACATGTAGACAGTTAAACTAAGCGAGGTGAATTTCTAGAAAACAAATCAACTTAAAGGTGCCTATTTCAACCTTTTCGGAGCATTTTTCGGATCTGTTCCAAAGCTGTTTTTATTCTGGATTCGTAGCCGTGAGTCGTTGGGTGGTAGTACTCAGTACCTACGAGCGCATCAGGAAGGTATTGCTGTGCCGCAACTCCCAATGCCAGATCGTGAGGATAAATGTAGGAGGCGGATTCGCGAGCTTCGTTTTCCCTGTTATCGCGGAGCGCCCCTGAATGTGAATCCCGTAAATGTGCTGGCACCGGTCCACCTTTTGATGAGCGCAAATCAGCAATTGCGGATTCAATTCCCAAGTAAGCAGCATTTGATTTAGGTGCGCACGCGAGATAAACGACTACTTCGGCAAGGATAATTCTTGCCTCCGGCATTCCGACTAATGCGACAGCTTGCGTGGCTGCAACAGCGAGACCGAGAGCGGCGGGATCCGCAATTCCGACATCTTCGCTCGCGCTGATCATCATGCGTCGGGCGATAAAACGAGGATCCTCGCCAGCTTCCAACATTTGTGCCAGGTAATGCAGCGATGCATCAACGTCTGATCCACGAATACTCTTTATGAACGCGCTAGCGACGTCGTAATGCGTATCTCCACCTCGATCATATTTTTCGATCACGCGATCGACGGCGCGGCTCAACACTTCTGACGTAATCTCATCGCTCGCGGCGCCGGCTGCTGCTTCAAGATAGGTAAGTGCCCTTCTGGCATCACCTGCTGCGAGTCGGACGAGAGAATCAAAAGCCTGGGGAGAAATTGTGACATCGCCATTTAGACCACGTTCATCAGTCAGCGCTCGGTTGATGACAGTTCCGATATCAACGTCCGTTAAAGGTCGCAAAGTTAGAACAATGGAGCGGGAAAGCAGGGGAGAGATGACGGAAAACGAGGGATTTTCAGTGGTGGCAGCAACTAGGGTCACCCATCTGTTTTCTACCCCCGGGAGGAGAGCATCTTGTTGTGCTTTAGAGAAGCGATGCACTTCATCAATGAATAGAACAGTTTCCTTATTTTCCGTAGCCAGACTTTCTTGTGCTTGAGCTAATACTTCACGGACCTGACTGACACCTGAATTAACAGCGGAAAGTTCGATAAATATTCGCGAGTCGGATTGGGCGATCATTTTGGCAAGAGTTGTCTTGCCACTTCCCGGCGGACCATAGAGGAGCACGCTTGTAATGTGTTTTTCTTGACCCTGTATCAAGCGAGTGAGAGGTGAGCCAGTTTGAAGTAGGTGCTGCTGACCGAGAAGGTCTTGCATATTCGTGGGGCGAAGTCGGACTGCTAAAGGAGCGTTTAGGTCATCACTTTGTCTCGTGCTCATGCACACCCCAACCTAACCTACTTCGAACAACATTGGCCCATGAAATTTGTCGTTCATCAAGTATGTGCAAAGACAGCACAAAATCGAGGAGCGCTCGTGCGCCATCTTCGACAGGCATCTCTGAAATTTCATTCAAAATTTTCGCTTCACGCGGAAATTGAACTTCGACTCGGCGAAAGCGATCAAGATTATCTTCGCAGTGCACGGTATCGGCCTGTGGCACCCTTGCAGCGCGCAGCAAACCAAGCGCATGATTTAGCGCCCGAGTGCGAATGCCTTGACCGGCAATTAGCAACTCTCCGCGTCTGGCCCGACCAATGGCAATGAGAGTCGTAGCGAGAAAGAGCGACCATTCTTCCTCTACCGTGTAGATGCGTGGTTTAGTTCGATCACGAATCGCCAGAACTCGACTGGTAATATTTGCTTTATCAACGGGAACTGCCCAAGAGTTGACCGAAGCTAATTCAAGTTCCGAATCTTCAAAGACGGCAAACTCGAGAACCTGTCCATTCTTGTACACAACCTTTAAGCCATGATCGGTTTCTCGAGGCGAAAAGGCAATGTCACTAAAATCGGGCAACCATGAAAGGTTTCTGCGAAACTGTTCGCCGAGGCCGGGCTTCACGATAAGAAAGAAGTCGTGATCAGACCATTCATCCGCCCTGAATGTTTCAGCCGTTGATCCAACGAGAACCAGACCGATTACGTTTTCATTCCCTTGGGCGCTTGTGGTTAGAGCTTGAGTAAAGGCAAGGAATCCAGAGATGTCATTTTGAGATTGGCTCATGTCGAAATACTAGGTTGAAATGGATTATTCGTTACTGTTTCTTTAATAGGTCCATCTGTTCAGGGTCATCCATAATTCTTCGTACTTCTTGTGAGCATCGGCACGCGACTGCGATCTTTCGTGCCCATTCCGAAGCTTCCGCATCAGAATTAACGTCCACAATTGCAAACCCACCAAGATGTACCAGACTTTCTTGAAGAGGGCCAAGGCTGACCGTGCCATCCCCGGAGACAACAGTCGGGGAATATCCCATAAAGCCCCCGCCGTGGACCCAAACTCCAGCACCAATGGCCTCCGCCATAACCGCATGAGCAGCCTTTCCTACATCAGCAAAATCTTCCTCAGGGAAAGTCATATCGCCATCGTTAAAGGAGATGAAATATCGCGTCATCTGAACTCCTCAATCGTCAGGTACCTGCGAATAAGTTGAAGCGGTAGTTTGACATCTGCAATTGCCAGCGTCTACCTAGGGTTTCCATTCGTAGCAAATGTCAGGAGAGCGTTCTTGATTGTTTTGTCCATCAGTCTTTTCGATTGCAACAAAGCCATGGCGCTCATAGAAGTTCTGTGCTCGGACATTGCTCTGGAAAGTCCAGAGTTTGATACCTGTCGGCATTAACTCTTTCGCTCGCTGAACCAATAGCGAGCCAATGCCATTGCCGACTTTATCTGGGCGAATATAGAGCTGGTCTATCCAGCCTGGCTCGAGAAGCATCATTGATGTAATCCCGCTGGAGTCTTCTGTAACCCAACATTCGTCTCCCTGATTGATGCGAGAAGCGAACCAGGACAAAACCTCTTGATCGGACCCAACAACAGGAGGAATAGAACCAAGAGAAGCCTTCCTTGCGCTCAAGTACAGAGCAGCAACAACTGCGGCATCTTTAGGTGTGGACTTTCTCATCGTGTCAGTTTAATCCGAACCAGTGGTTTATGGCCTATTTAGTGATACTTCCTTAGTCGAAGAAGTAACCACCATTTCTATACGGCATAATTTCCATTATGCGTGCTCTAAAGATTTTCTTTTTGTTGTTGATCTTCACCATGGTGACTCCCGCTTATGCTCACCAGCCAGTTTTTCTTCTAGATACAGATACACGTGCTGCGAATGGTCCGCTTCTTGTGGACGGAACCGTTTCCTTTGCGGTGCGAATCTCCTTTTCGAAGTCAGGGCAAGCAAGGGCATTTCGAGCAGGTTTTCAGCAGGGAGATCAATTGAGTTTGCAGTATTTGATCGTTGATAAGAAGCCTGAGAGCGTCCTTAGGAGTTCTCAATTGCCGGTAGTGACAATTGTTTCGCCAAGTGGCCAAAAGATAACGTTGAAGATAACTGAGCGCACCAAGTTTTATGAGCCCTTTGGACGCACAAACTATCTATATCTTTCTCGGTACAACGGGGCCGCTGAGGCAGGCATCTATAGCATTGTGATTACCTCTCGAGCCAAATCATCAATAACAATTGCAATTGGTGAGCGAGAAGTTCAGGGGCAAGTGGAACGGAAATAACTTGGCTGACGGGCCGAAGATAGAAATTATGCGGATTAAAGTCTGGTTTCCGGATCCCAATTCAGAGGTCGTTATAAGGCATGCGATGTCGACATTCAGGTCGACTTATACAATTTGCTAGTGCGTTGTGAGGGACTCGAACTACATATCCTTCAATGGCCACATATGGATTCAATTGATCTTGATCCACAACCCATATTAGGGATGGGGTCTCTAATCTATATACATGGCAAAAAGGACCACACCTGAGGAAGCGGTTCAAATTCTCCTCAAGCATGGCTTGAAGCCTCTTGTGCCATATGTAAATTCGAAAACTCGTTGGAAATCTACCCATCTGGAATGCGGAACAACCTGCTTTCCGATGCTTGAGAAAGCAACAAAGGATGCAGTGGATAAGGCGAAGGCTGCACTTGAAGCAGCTGGCGCAACAGTAACTGTTAAGTAATTCTGTAAATAACCTTTACAAGGATTAAAAGTTGGGCCCTTAGCGAAAGCTAGGGGCCTAACCTCATTTTTGACTCATTTCCTTGCCTTTCAGCACAGCCGAGTTACTATTCAAACATGAGATACAGAAAGTCACTTGTTGCTCTATCGGGTATTTCTGTTCTTAATCTTTCTATAGCTCTTGTATTCCTTCCTACTGCTTTTGCAGGCAACAAAGTAGATCCCAACAAAGTAGATCCCAACAAAGTAGATCCCAACAAAGTAGATCCCAACAAAGTAGATCCCAACAAAAGTGGTTCTAACAAAGCAGTGCCCATGGGGAATTTTCTTGTTGCTAACCCTGTAGACCTTGAGCACGTCGTAAGGTTAAGTAAGTTTCGAAGTTGCGTAGGACACGACTATTCGCCAGCAGTCCTGGCAAAATCGAGTGCGAGCGATACATCGATCGAAGGAAAGCGCTCAATGAAGCACTATGTAATTATTGATGTGCCATCGTCTCCATCCAGAGTTGTGAAAGGCTACGCACCATTTGATGGCACACTTTCTTATTCCACAAGCGGATACACAATGGGTATTGCAGTTTTGATTACCTCTTCAGATGGCTGGGTTTTTGAGTTTATGCATGTAGATCCACTTGTTGCCGATGGAAGCAAAGTTAAGGCCGGGGATGCGGTTGTTGCTGTACCTGCAAATAATGCCGCTGCTGCGAATGCTCAAAAAAACGCAGGTGGCACACCATCCGGTGCCGATTCAACAAATGTTTTCGATATCGCCCTCTACAACCCGTTCTTAAAGCCTTCCGGCTTTGAAACAATATTTAAGCATTTTGCACCTAACGTCGCCTCTCTTTGGGCGGCTAAAGGGTTTACCGCTGAATCAACAATAATTAGTAAAGAGTTGAGAGATGCATCTCCGTGTGTGACTGATGGATCATGGAATGGAAACTTTGTAGGTACTGCCCCAGAAAGTGACTACGTCAATGCTATTGGTTACAAGCCTTAGCCCATCAGGTAAGCATGCAAAACTAAACCTACTTAAACTTTGAAATAACTAGCGCCAAGGTGGCGTGCAATCACTTCGATATCATCGGCAACATGAGCATTGGTTGCAGCCGAATGGTGAATTACCCCTGCTCGTGCCCAACGTTCCCAAGCTTGGCGAACTGGACCTGAGTTAAATCTAAATCCAGCATTAGGAGTTCCAGTTGCTGGTGAGCGTCTGCCCGTAAAAACTCCTTCGGCAACAACGAATCGTGGTTCAGGTGCATAGACAAATCCGACGAGTGAAGCAGGTCCTGCGGGAATCGAAAAATTTGTGCTGGGGGATTTAATTGGGTCATGCTCGTACCAGACATCAGTAACTAACTCTGGCTTTGTAGTTCCACAGAAACCAAGGTCATGTTCTCCAGTGTTTGCAAGTATCGCTTCATTATTTTCATGATCTAGTGCTTCAATTTCATGATACAAAGTTGGATGCCCTGAGTGCAATAGAGCATCTGCCGGAATTCTACGAAGAAATGAAGAATCTTCATCAATTGAAGTTATGAAAAATATTGGGCTGGTGGAGCCACTTGAGCCGTATTCAGGTGCGGGGAAGCGGTGGAAGTCACAGTGCCTCAATTGTGCTCAAATTGTTTATCCAACACTTGCAAGTGTCAAAGGTAGAAAACAGGGAGGCTGCAAATATTGTGCCGATAAAAAAAGAGGCATTGCCAAGAGAATTCCACAAGAAAAAGCCTATGCACTTTTCTTAAAAAATGGTTTCATCCCTCTAGCTCAACAGAAATACATATCGGCGGAAACCTCCGTCAAGTGCACCCATACTTGCGGTTCGACAGTTTCAATAAGTTATCGGAGCCTAAGTAGAAATATTGCATTGGGATCAGGATCTTGTAGGCCATGTGGCAATAAAAAATATGCTGATTCAACACGATTTAGTATCGAACAGGTAGACAAAATTTATGCGAAGCAGAGATTAAAGCTTGCAGAGAGAAAATATCTTGGAATGCGATACATGCATCAAACTATCTGCCTCACGTGCGGTTGGAAGTGGGACACTTTGCCTAGCAAAATTGCTTTGGGACACGGGTGTCCAGCCTGTGCGAAGAGTAGCTACAAACCAGATGTAGCTGCATATTTTTATTTAATAACTCATAAGGAATTGAATGCAACAAAGATTGGTATTGCCAACATATCTAAAACGAAACTTGCAGATCGTTTTTATCATCATCAAAAGCAAGGGTGGGAGCTTGTTGCTCGCTGGGACTTTGATTTAGGAAAGAGCGCACAAGAAGTAGAGAAGGCAATGCTAAGGATTTTACGCAAAGAAATGAAGATTCCTCCCTATCTAGCTAAGGAAGATATGCCTTTTGGAGGGTGGACGGAGACTTCATCTTCAGATTCCATATCTGTAGTAAAGCTTAAGAAGCTAATTGAAGTAGAAATAGCTAAAATTAGAAAGAATTTTAAGTAGATTTACCAAAGGCGGATAAATGAAAGTCAATCTAATTGTGGAAAATAAGAGTCCCTCCCTTCTATGTCAGTGGTCTCTGGGATAATAGAACTATGACAAAAGGTCTAAAGGCGCTCGTATGCCTCTTAATGGGGTTATCCGTAGTGGCTACGTCAGTAAACCTCGCCCATGCCCAAACTAAGCCTGACCCAAAGGTATTGAAGGAATGTGAAGCTGTGAACAAAGGCTACGACATGGCGTCTTTTTGGCTTTGGAAAAGTGCTCCTGTTAGCAAGAATCGAGATCTTGCTATGGCTGAAATTGAAAAAAAGGGATTAGGACCTGGTGTTTTATTGATTGACTGCAACAAAATTGATTCGAAAGCATGGAAATCTATGAAAAATGATTACATTGCAGTCATCAAAAGTGCTAATGCAGAACTAACAAAGATAATTACCAAGTATAAATTTCTTCCTACGGTGAAGTTAACTTGCGTGAAAAATGGAAAAATTACAAAAATTGAGTCAACTGACCCAAAATGTCCAAAAGGTTATAAAAAACTATATTAGATTTAGCAAAGATGTTAATAGGGATTTGATATGTATGAAACGCTCTAGATCTAAGTTTAATTAATTATTTACTGCGCCCGAATATTTTCTAATTGATAACATGCATATCTAATTAGTTATAGATGAACGGACCTGAGCGAAATTTACTAGACACTTTTGGTTAGGCAACGTTAATGGTTGCTTGGGTAGTGGTGCAAGCAGTTAAGCGATGAAATTCTTCAAGCGGTGTTCTCCCACCTAAGACCATTTGAGGTCGGATTGAGTTAT
>JAPLBP010000125.1:0-14820 GCA_026392695.1 Actinomycetota bacterium
AAAGTTCAAGGATCGATTGATACTCTGACATCGACACCTCTGACCGACAATTCTGTTACTTTGAAATGGACAGTGAGAAACGCGCCTTCGCAGGTACGTGTAACTTTGCCTGGTCAAGCCTCTGAATCATTTCCCGGTACAAATGGCGAAAAGGTTGTAACACTCCCGGCAGGTGTTCGAGAATTCCTTGCTAAAGTGGAGACCGTTGAGGCAGATGGTTCTATTTCATCCACAAAAGAAATACTCCTCACCTTCCCAATCACGAAATTGACGAGTTGGTGCAATCCCACGGGCACAAATCTTGGGACAAAAGCGCCATTCATGGGAGGTCTTTATACACGCGGTGCAAACAAGACAAATGCAGATTTAGTTGACTTGGTAATAAATATCCCGTCGTCCCAGGAAGGGAGTTGTATCTATATCGAATTTAGTCCGGCGGACTCTCCCACGGTTGCTTATATTGGGCGCCTAGGCGCAATGCCCCGTACTGGAATGGACGTGTTCTCGGTTCCACGATCTTTTGGAACAACTGGAACTTTGCGACTTGCGTATGTCGATCAAAATGGCAATTTCTCAGGAATTTTCTCCTATTTCTTTCCAAAGGGCTCTTTCAACACAAATGGAACTGCAGATTACGGAACAAATCTCCTCAATGAAACTGATCTCCAACCTGAACTTGTCGGAAAGGTTCAGAAATCTCTGCTCATCGATCGAACAGTGGCACCGGACCTACTGGCGCTCGGAAATCTCAAAGACGCAATAGCTAAAGTTGATGAGGAGGCAGCAAAAGTCAAAGCGGATTTCGACAGCGCTTTGGCTCTTCAACGTCAAACGTCTGAATCACTACAAAAGCAAATTGAGGAACTTAAAAGAACCCTTTCGACCAAGTCAACGATCACCTGTGTCAAAGGCAAAGTTTCACAAAAAGTCACGGCAGTCATTCCCTCCTGTCCTGCCGGCTATTCAGTCAAGAAGTAGGCCAAGATCCGTTCAAAAACCTATGAACTTAAGGAATTTCGCACAGTAAAACTGAAAATCCCTCGTTATTCCCGGTCTGAGTTGCGGTCGGAATGGCGAGCCACATCTGTACCCTAAACTTCTCCTCGCAAGGGGCGGTAGCTCAGTTGGTTAGAGCCCGGAACTCATAATTCCGTCGTCGTCGGTTCGAGCCCGACTCGCCCCACTACTCAGAAAAAGATTTCCCATGCTCATCGTCGTGGCTAAGAATCACGCGCACCATGGATTCAATAGTTACTGCGCCAAAAGTTTTGTGGATCGCCGGTGCTTGACGCTCCGCTTCGGTGAGCCCAGACAGAAAAGCCACCATACGCTTTCGACTGTTCATCAACGCTGCCTGAGCTTGCACAAGTGAATACGTGAAATACCGCTCGACTGTCGCGACAGAATCTGGCTCCCACCATGAAAATTGGACTGGCGGCTCCGAAGCAGTGAAGGCGTGAAGCATCAATTCGAATCTGGCCATCCACACTTCGTTATCGACATCAACAATGTGACCAAGAACTGTCGTTGGGTTCCAGCCGTCTCCAGAGTAGGCAACGCTTTCGGCACGGTCGCAGAGACCCTTGGCCGACGTCACCAGGGAATCAAGATACTCAGCAAAAGTAATTTTCAATCTCCTCGGTCGGTTCTAAAGCGGAGCGAATTCAGCGGTGAAATGTCGTAAAGCCGCTGGCTCTTTCACGATCTTATAACTGCGGAACTTTGAAGCACGGTTGGCAACTTCAGCGCAAACTTCGATGACATAGTCAATGTGGCTTTGAGTGTACGTGCGACGTGGAATGGCAAGGCGAACCAATTCCATCGCTGCCGGTACTTCACTTCCGTCCGGCTTACGCCCGAACATTACTGTGCCGATTTCACAGCCACGCACGCCGCCAACTTTGTACAACTCGATCGCTAAAGATTGACCTGGATACTCAAGAGCCGGAATATGCGGCAAAAATGCTTTGGCGTCGATATAGACCGCGTGACCGCCGATTGGCAGAACTACGGGTATTCCCATGTCAGAGAGAGCATTGCCTAAATACGCGGTCGAACGAATCCGATACTTGAGATAGTCATGGGATACAACTTCGGTGAGACCGACGGCAAGAGCTTCTAAGTCTCGTCCGGCTAAACCGCCATATGTTGGAAAGCCTTCAGTCAAAATGAGTAAGTTTCGGCAAATCGATGCCAAAGCATCGTCATTCATTGCTAGCCATCCACCAATATTTCCAAGAGGGTCTTTCTTAGCGCTCATGGTCATTCCATCCGCCAACGACGCAATTTCGCGCACGATGTCACTAACGTCTCTTTCAGATTGGCCAGCTTCGCGCTCACGAATAAACCAAGCGTTCTCGGCAAATCTGCACGCATCCAAGAAGAATGGGATTCCATATTTCTTACATATTGCGCTGACCGCCTTCAAATTTTCAAGAGATACTGGCTGCCCTCCACCAGAATTATTCGTGATCGTCATCATTACGACGGGAATGTTCTCCACCCCTGTTGCACTAATAAATGCCTCAAGGGCGATCACATCCATATTTCCCTTAAATGGGTGAAGACTCGAAGGGTCACGACCCTCCGCTATTACTAGATCTACGGCTTCCGCCTTCGAATACTCGATATTCGCTCTCGTCGTGTCAAAGTGCGTGTTCGAAGGAATCACTTTGCCAGGGCCACCAATAGCGGTGAATAGGATTTTTTCAGCGGCGCGACCTTGGTGCGTTGGAATTACATGTTCAAAGGGAAAAAGATTATGAACAGCCGCTTGGAAAATCAACCACGATGGTGAGCCTGCATAGGATTCATCACCATGCTGAATGGCGGCCCATTGATTGCGGCTCATTGCACCAGTTCCTGAATCAGTCAATAAATCAACCAACACGTCATCGGAATGCAGTGAAAAGAGATTGTATCCAACTGACTTTATGTAGCCCTCTCTCTGGGTTTCAGTTGTCATGGCAATTGGCGCCACAGAATGAATCTTGAAGGGCTCGATAATCGTTTTGAACTCCATTTTCACGGACTCACTTTCACTACTCGTTGATGAATTTCGATATTAATTGAAAATTGGTCCAACAGTGCGGGTGCGTTTCATTTCAAAAAAACCGGGATAACTAGCTACTGCGAAAGCGCCATCAAAGAGTTTTCCAGCATCCTCCCCCTTAGGTGCCAGTGAAATCACTGGGCCGAAGAAGCTCACCCCTTCGATACTCACGATCGGCGTACCCACATCTTCGCCGACTCTACTCATTCCATCGTGATGTCTTTCCAGAATCAACTCATCAAGAGAGGCATCATCAGCACAGTAAAGAAGATCCTCTGAAAAGGAGAATCGACTGAGGACTTTGGAATTGAGCTCAGGTGAAAAGTTCATCTTATTGAGATGAATCTCTTCGCCAAAGGCTGTGTACAAATCGCCCGCAGTGGCATTTCCATAAAGTTTCTCTGCAGCGACGATTATTCGTAAGGGACCCAGAGCTTTCTTGGCATTGTCTAGGTAATCTGCGCTGATATGACTCCGTGATTCATTGAGAAAGTATAGGCTCATCACGTTCCATTGAACGGTGATGTCGCGAACTTTGGCCACTTCAAGCAACCATCGAGAGGTCATCCATGCCCACGGGCACAATGTGTCAAACCACATTTCAACTTTAGTCGTCGCCATGTGAGTCTCTACAATGTATTTTCTATGACGTGACCACTTTGCATTACAAAATCAATTTCGCTCAGGTTCCGTGGATCAGAGAGTGGATTACCGCGCATCGCGACAAAATCACCGAAGAAACCCTCATTTATCTGACCTAGATTTTCGCTCTGGTTGATGAGTTCAGCAGCCACACTTGTGATCGATTGAAGACTCTTTACAGTGTTTAAACCCGCCTCATGCATCAAGAACAACTCATGCAGAGCGGCAGGAATACCGTCAACGTGATCTCCAGGCGGATAATCCGTTCCGTTCGTCATTCGAATTCCGGCCTTTATCGCCAATTTCGCACTTGCCAGATGTCGGTCGCTCACGGCCAAGCAATTTTGAATCGATGCTTCTTCAAATCCCTTTGCGCGCATCCAACTTTCGGATCGGGTGACACAGAGAGTGGGTGAATAGAAGACATCTTTGGCTGCCATCGCATCCACTGTCTCTTGATCCATCACATATCCATGCTCGAAAGATCGGACCCCCAGACGAAGCGCTTGCTGAATTGCCACCGACTCTCCAGCATGAGCGACAACATAGGTATTGCGCTCTTGTGCCGCCTTTACGACTCCTCGGATCTCATCATCGGTCATCTCTGGATCTTCTGGACGCTCCCCTGCCCTGGCTAACCCTCCTGTAATAAATATCTTGACGTGGTCGGCGCCTGCGTCCAGTTCGCCAATAGCCGCTTTATAGAAACCATCAAAATCTTTTGCGTAACTGCAGGCTGAGCCTTGACCATGGCCCTCGGGGGTGGAAAGTGCCCGCCCAGCGCCGAATATTCGCGGCCCTTGAAACCATCCTGCTTGAGCCGCGGTGCGTAGCGCTAAATCAACGCGATTTTGTTCATGAACCGAGCGAAGGGTCGTGATTCCCGAATGAAGGGCTTCGTGAGCCCTCGCCGCAGCCCTAAAGGCTGTTATGGCGGGATCTTCATCTGGGTCAGTCAAGGAAAACGGGAATACAACGGAGAGATGAGTGTGGCACGAGATTAAGCCGGGAAATAAATACCTTCCGTCGAGATCGATAGTGGTTTCATCTCCACCACGGCTCAAAGTTGTCGATTTCCCAATTTCCGCAATTTTTCCATCGCTAGAGATTCGCACTGCATCATGAGAACCAATTTCACCAGAGACAACATCTACTATCTTTGCATTTGCTAGAAGCATATGGCGCCTTTCGATTTCAATTGGCAATCTGGATGGTCGCGAGGAACTAACCGATGGATATGGAGACTGGCTCACTTCCTTCAGTTTGTAAATGGCATGCGACGCTGCGTCCATCGCTCAATGTACGAAACGCAGGTTCAATCTCTGCGCACTCAGGCATCGCAAGCGGACAGCGAGGGTGAAAACGACATCCAGATGGAGGGCTCATCGGATTGGGAACATCGCCCGGCAAATCTTGAGGCATAAATCCAGTTCCGTCAGCGTGAGGTATCGCAGAAATCAGTGCGCGAGTGTAAGGATGACTTGGATTATTCCAGATTTGATCCACGGTTCCGATTTCTACAATCTTTCCCAAATACATCACTGCTACGCGATCCGAAATCCGACGAACGATGGAGAGATCATGAGAAATGAAAACCATACCCATGTCATATTCCTCGACGAGGTTGACTAGTAAATTAGCTACCTGCGCCTGCGATGAAGTATCCAGCGCCGAAATGGGCTCGTCAGCAACTATCGCGGTCGGGGCCGCCGCGAGTGCGCGCGCGATGGAAATCCGCTGACGTTGACCTCCCGAAAATTCATGAGGAAATCGGTCTATAGCATTTCTTGGTAAACCCACTTTTTCAAGTAAATCTTGGGCCTCGTGTAGGGCATCTTTTCGAGAGGACCCTCCCACGACTAAGCCGTCGGCTATTTGCGCCCCAATTTTTCGCCGTGGGTTTAAAGAGCCATACGGATCTTGAAAGACCATCTGCAAGTTTCTGAAATGCTTTGGACGCTGTCCGCGCGTCAACTTCTTTACTTGCGAGCCGTCAAAGACGATTTCTCCGTGAGCAGTTTTAAGGATACCGACAATAGCTTTCCCTAAAGTTGATTTACCGCAACCAGATTCTCCTACCAGTCCAAGAATCTCTCCCGCGTTAAGAGTGAGATCTACACCTGCCACCGCTCTCACTTTCAAACCTTGACGGTCATATTCAACGACAGCATTTGATACGTTCAAAATCTCTTTCATTTCGCTCCCTCAATACTGGCTTTCGCCGAAAAGGGATCAACCGGGCAAAAAATACGGTGCGAGTCTGAAATCTGAATGCTTTCAGGTAGCTCACTCTTGCAGGCCGCAATCGCATAATTGCAACGTGTATGGAAAGCACATCCAGACGGGAAATTTCCAAGTTCTGGAGGCATGCCTTCAATGGAAAGTAAGCGCTTTGTCTGAGATGACTTAGCGTCATTGGTATGCCCAGGCAAGGCGGCGATGAGCCCCTTGGTGTACGGATGCCGTGGTCTTTGTAGCAAGTCGCTTGTTAATCCTGTTTCCACTTCGGAGCCTGCATACATGATCATGATTCGATCAGTTAACGAAGACAAAACCCCTAAATCATGAGTAATAACCATGACAGAAAGATTTCGCTCTTTGCGAAGTTGATGCAGGAGTTTGAGGATTCCTGCTTGCACGGTTACATCCAGCGCCGTCGTGGGCTCGTCGGCGATCAGCAACTTCGGTTCGCAGGCAAGGGCCATAGCGATGGCAATTCGTTGGCGCATGCCGCCTGAGAACTGACTTGGATGCGCGCGCAGCGCGGCTTCTGGATCAGGAATTTTTACCGTTGATAACAGTTCAAGTGCACTTTGGCGGGCCGCGTCCTTGCTTACTTTTCTGTGATGACGAAGGTGTTCCGTCAATTGAACTTCTACAGTCAACATTGGATGCAACGAAGTCATCGGATCTTGGAAAATCATCGCGATTTCTTTTCCTCGCAAGTCGCGATACTCGCGTTTTGAACTTGTGAGAATTTCCCGTCCGTCAAAATTAATGGATCCGGTAGCGCGGCCTTTATGAGGCAAAAGTCCGAGCAGGCTCAAGGCAGTCATCGTTTTTCCGCTACCACTTTCGCCGGCAATTCCTAAAAACTCACCATGCCCGACAGTGAAGGAAAGGTCGCGAACGGCAGCAGCATCCCCGCGACCCGTAGCAAGAGTTACCGTCAAATTCTTTACAGTTAATAAGTCCATTAGTCGCGTAGCGCCTTCGCTGTACGTGGATCCATGGCATCTCTGAGTGCATCGCCAATGAAAGTGAAGGCAAGAACGGCAGTTAATATCGCCAACCCGGGGAATAGCCCCACCCACCAGCGATCAAAATTCTCTGCCCCCAAGGAGACCATCGATCCCCATTCAGAGGCCGGGGGCTGAGCTCCTAGTCCTAAAAATGAAAGCCCAGAAAGTAGTAACAAAGCATTTCCGACTTCAAGCGCCGCAAGTACGAAGACCGGGCCAGAAAGATTGGGACGCAGGTCCACAATGAGCGTCCTTAAAGATGAGGAACCTAGGAGCGAAGAGGCAGTTACGTAATCATTCTGCTTTGCATTCAAAATGAGGCCCCGGACAAGTCGCGCATAAACCGGCCAGGCCACAATTGTTATTGCTATGACGGCATTCCGGATCTGTGGGCCTAGCGCTGCGGCAACAGCCATGGCGAGCACAATTCCCGGGAACGCAAAGAAAACATCAGTCACTCTCATGAGAAACGAATCGATCTTTCCGCCGGCATAACCAGAAATCGCGCCGACAATTGACCCAAGCGTTGCCGAAAGTGCGACTAGCAAAAGCGAATATGGCAGAGAAATTCGGGCACCAAAAATTACTCGACTCAAAATATCTCGGTTGAGTTCATCTGTGCCCATCCAGTGTGCCGCAGAAGGTGCCAAGAACTTAGCTGCATCTTGAGCGTTCGGATTGTACGGAGCAATCCATGGAGCAAATATCGCCAACAAGGTCCAAATGACAATGATGCCAATTCCAACCACAGCTAAAGGCTGACGCCAAATGGAATTACTGTTTTTAGATTTCTTCATTTTCTTGGTAACCATTGTCATCAACTTGCATCTCGCATTTGAGGATCAATGACTCGATAAAGAATATCGACTATTAAATTCATCGTTATATAAACCGTGGCGACCACCATACTTACTCCCATAATCCCCGGCAGATCTAGCCCAACAGCAGCGCGATAGGCATACTGCCCAAGTCCCGGCCACGAAAAAACATTTTCAACGAGAACTGAACCAGCAAGAAGACTTGAAAATGCCACACCCGCGACGGTGATGATGGAAAGCAGAGCTGGCCGAAGTACATGGCGACGAATCACCGTAATTTCGGGCAGGCCCTTAGCTCTTGCGGCCCTCACATAATCATTGCCCAAAATCTCCAGCATCGAAGCTCTCGTGAATCGAGTTAAGACACCGATGGCATAAATGGCGAGAACAATTGCAGGAAGTAGCAAGTATGCAACTGCCTGCTTGAAGGTTGAGAAATCACCGGCGATAAGGGAATCCACCGTATAGAGGCCTGTCACGGTAGGCGGAGGATCGGCGCCCGGGGCTAACCTTCCGGTACCCGGAGCCCAACCCAAAACGAAAAAGAAAAGATAGAAAGCGGTTAGCGCAGTCCAAAAGGCTGGCATAGAAACACCGGTCAAGCTAAACACTCTGATTATTTGATCCGGTAATCGATCCCGGGTAACCGCGGAAATAATTCCTAAAAGGAGACCTACAACCAGCGCCAAAAATACTGCAACGAGGGCAATCTCTAGCGTTGCTGGAAAATACTCTTTCAAATCATCGAGTACAGGACGTTTGCTGGAAAGTGAAATGCCGAGATCTCCGTGCAATAATTTCGAAACATATTTCACATATTGAACAGGAACTGGCTTATCCAGGCCGAATTGGACTTTAAAGGCAGCCACAATCTTCGGATCGCTATAGGCACTTTGACCGAGATTTGCAGCGACGGGATCACCCGGGACCAATTGTGTAATCGAAAAAGAAATAAAGGTAACGCCAAATACCAAAAGAACGCTAGTGAGTAATCTTCTTAAAATAAATGGGACGAAGCCATTTCCAGAGAGAAAACGCTTGCGCTGACTCTTCTCATCTGAAACTGGCTTCGTCCTCATCTATATATTTATTCCCAGGCCAGTAAGTTAATTACTTAAGCTCTGTGAGATTGAGCTTCCAGATTGGGTGGTCCTTTACGTTCAGGACTGACTTATTAGCAACCAATATGTCGGCTGGCTGAACGAGAGGAATAAGCGGACTGCGCAAATTCATCTCTTTCTGCCACTGAGTAAAGAGCGCGGCGCGCTTCTTCGCATCAGTTTCCGTTGCGGCCTTTGCCTGCAACGCAGTGATAGCGGCATCAGCACCTGCTGGCCAACCCATACGGAGACCTACCTTGGTTCCTGGGCTAAAGCTTTCGGTGTAGTTGGTTGAATCTGGCCAGTCTGGACCCCAGAGCCAAAGACCCATCTCTTCCTTGTTGTCGCGATAGAGCGGAAGTGAGACTGAGATTGGTGCTCCGGTTAGGGATGTGTTGAAACCAACCGCATTGAGGTCCTCATTGACAAGAGCCGCAAGTGAACCGAAGTTCAGTCCATTAACTGCTCCACCACTGCCCCAGAAGCTAATAGATACAGGAGTGTCCTTGATTCCGCATGCATCGAATGCTGCCTTAGCACGCGCTGTATCTTGCTTGATCGCATCCTTTTGAGTTAATGCGCCAGAGAAGAAGCTCGGAATGATTCCCGGGGCTTGGATTGCGCCAAGACCTGCATACCGAACAATCTTGTTGTAGTTGATTCCGTAACGAACCGCTTCAACGCACTTTGGATTTGAGGTGAATTTAGTTGCCGCAGAGAAGGCCGAATTCTGGCTGAGGTAGAAGAAGAAGACGTTTGAAGCTTGTCCCTTAATAACGTTTACCTTATTGCCAACTCCACTTGCCTGATCTGGTGAAAGGTCAATTGCAATGGAAGACGATCCCTTAATAATATCCAGTCGCTGTACGTTAACAGGAACATTTCGGAAGATGATCTTGTCATAGGCAGGCTTATCGGCTCCCCAGAAGTTGGGATTCTTCACAAGATCAACTTCGGTTGTAAGGCTGAAGGACTTCAACATGTAAGGACCACTGCCTGCAGAAGCGCTGGTGAGGTAGGCAAGTGCCTTATCCGAAGTGCTGGCATCTTCCGCATCTGATCCACCGTTTGCCTTAACGACCTTGCTATTTACAATTCCCAATGAAGGTGATGTAACAATTGCAAGTACCTGTGGGGTTGCCTTTTCGGTAGTCAGAACAACAGTAGAAGCATCTGGTGCAGCAACTGTTATTCCGGCCATCAATGATGATGGGTTTCCTTTGATGTTCTTAACTCGATTGAGAGAGAAGAGAACATCTGCAGAAGTTACCTTCGTACCATCGGAGAACTTTGCTTTAGGGTCAATTGTAAAAGTGAATTGAGTGGCTCCTGCATTTACGCTCCACTTAGAGGCAATGCTTGCAACTGGAGTCGATGCATCCCCACCCTTATAGGTTACGAGAGTTTGGTACATCGCGTGGTTGATCATGTTTCCAGTTTGCTCAAATGTGCGACCTGGATCCGGTGGCGTTAATTGAAACACCGTTTCAATTGTTAGATTCTTTGTTGCCGCTGTCGCAGGCGTTGTTACAAATGCAGTTGTAACTAACGCAACAGAAAGTGCGACACTGGCAATACTTTTAAAGTGTATCTTCATTGATAATGCCTTTCTTTATGAATCGTGATCGCACTTAAACTTCCCAAACGACAGGGTTTAAGAGCGTTTTCGTAGGTGAATTGTGGCTTTTTGATAAGTGACTGTCAACACAAGGAAGATAGAGGGGCTTCTCTTTTCACCTGACAAATGTGCGAATGGCGTACTTAAGTCCATCAGTCACGTTTTGTTACATGTCTGTAACTAATTTGCCACCAAATCAGTTGGGTGTTGGTTTATCTTTCTTCCACCTGACTCTTCGACAACGATTATGTCCTCTACCCGAACGCCAACTTTGCCGGGCCAAAATACAGATGGTTCAATGGTAAATGTCATTCCAACTTCAAGAGGCGTGTGATCTTCCTCTGATATGAATGGAAATTCGTGGACATCAAGGCCGATGCAATGACCCGTGCGATGTCTGAACCAGTCACCGTACCCACCTTCAACAATGACATCTCTGGTCGCCTTGTGAACATCAGATGCCCGTACACCCGGCTTTACCGCAGCGATACCCGCAGCCTGTGCCGCCATTACTAACTCATAAACCTTTTGATACTCCCCCGTAGGGTCTCCAACGAAGACCGTTCTCCCAAAATCAGCGCAATAACCGTTTACGACAGAACCAAAATCAAATGAGACGCCCATCCCGCCGACAATCGGGTTACTACTTCGTCGATCAGAAGCATCGCGGGAATTTTTTGGTCCCATGGACCAGACTGCAGTGTCAAAGGACTCTGTCTTGGAACCTCTCTCATTCATCTGAAAATTAACCTCTGTTTTTAGATCAAGCTCTGAAACTCCAATATTTACCTTTCCTTGTACCTGTGCCAACACATCATCGACCATGTAACAAGCTCTCGTCATTTCTGCAATTTCTTGGGCTGACTTGATGCGACGCAACTTATTGACCAGTTCCTCCGCATTCACGATCGTGGCATGCGGAAAAATTTGCATCAGGTGCATAATGGTTTCGCCCCAAGTGCGAGCACTTACTGCGATTCTCTTAACGTTTCCGAAGCTCTCTGCCACCTTTTTAAACTTGGCATACGCATCATCAAGTTCACTAATTGTGGTCGTATTCGGGTCTACGCCATTTGGCGAATCAAATTCGACAATCATTCTTGGAAGAACAAATTTCGGCTCGTATTTTGGATGTAAAAAGGCTCCGGCTACCCAGTGGTGGGTGTACGCGACATTACCGAATGTAACAACTCTACGCTCGGTGCCAGTTAAGTAATCTAAGTCGGCGGAATGTTTTGGGAGGAAAACTAGGTCAATGCCTTCCTTTTCCATCAAAGCATAAAGACTGTCCCGACGAGCCTTGTAATCAAACATTCTAAGCACTTCCTCTCAATAGTTTTAAAGCGGCAACTCATCTTCGTGATTGTGAATTAACTGCCAGCCTTGCGGAAATCTCTTCCAGACGCCTGTATTTCGGATTTCTCGGGTAGGTGAGGCGTTATTCACGTAAGAAACTTTCAAATAGTGACGAGCAACCGCAATATCCCCATAAATGGTGATGACTGGATCAGTAGCGTCAATTTTGAGGGGTTTGGGTGCACTTGGATCATTTGGGCGACGTGCGCGAATGGCATTTAGGTCCTTAAGGCCAAAACCCAAATTGCGTTCGGAAGAATCCCACATCGTGCAATCTTCATGAATGAATTGATCAATCTTAGGTCGATCCTTTTCGATAAACCCTTCATACATCGTAAGAACACCATTCCAGATGTAGCTCTGATCCGCGTCCATTGATTATTCCCCTTGTCTATTATTTTTATTCTGGATGAGTTCTATTTCAGATGAATCATTTAGGTATTCAAACCGAAGCAGCGAGAGCGGGACATTTCCGTTTAACCATAGGTAATCATGAAACTCACGCATGGTAAATTGATTAGATCCTGAACGGTGCTTTTCAATCGCATCTGAAAATAACTTGATTATCTGGGTTTTACCAATTTGATACGTGAGCGCTTGACCCGGATTAGAGGAAAAGAAGACCGCTTCTTCGTATGCAGTTCCATGATCCATAGGAACTTTTCGTTCCAAATATGCCGTCGCTGTAGGGATATCCAACTCACCGGTTGCTAAGCCAACGTCCACGATCACTCGCATCGCCCGTAATTTCATAAAGTTGTACATAACTGTCTGTGAATGTACGGCATCATCAAATAGACCTGCAGCGAGCAACATCTCTTCGTTGTAGAACGCTATGCCTTCATTGACTCCTGAGTCATAGTAATGGCGGCGAAGTGGTCGTTTGTGACGCCAAGCCATAGCCAGTTGCTGATAATGAGCACCTTCATGCACGATTCCGGCTCTTGTATCACGAGCATTTGCTGCGTAAAAATATGGCAATTGATCGTGCGGTTTGGGAACGTATGAGTAACCATCCTCATCGACCCTTGATGGGCCAGTTAAATCATCGGTAACTCCCAACCATTTGATAGGTTGCAAATAAGCTGGAAGAGGCGCCGTTAAATAGTGTTTCAAAGTATTTGGTTGGGAGAGAATTCCCTCCCCGTCGTAAAAATTTCTCACTTGCAATTCGTCCGACGCTTCATTCTGCACTTGCTCCACATCAGTCTTTGGAATGGGTGGGATGGGAGAGTTCCGGTGCTTGTTAAAACTAATGTGCTCGAAAGTTACTGCTCTGTCCCATTCAAGTTGGCCTATGAAACGAAGTTCATGAGTCGTGAAAGGCACTAAGGCAATATTTCGAAAGAACCATTCGTACTTTTCTGGCCCAATTGGCGTTATCGGCTTCATGCCAAGCAAGTTGTCTTTAAGCCATTCTCTAAACTCCACGAACGCTGTACTTGCTACGGCACCTGATGTTTCGAGTTTAGACAACAATTGAGAATCAACAATCTTCCCCAGCTCGGAAATCATTGTCTTTACCTGAGTATCAATGTCTTCCAGAAGTTCAATTGCTACAGTCGCATAAGGTCCAACTGCATGGCCCGTGAGATTAGCAATTCCGGCCTTCAAAATTTCAGGAGTGCCGTCAAGCACGAAGATGGCTTGCTCAACACGATCGCTATCTACCTTGAGCGGAAGCAAAAGATCGAATAAAACACCTATGGTTTGATCGATATAGAATCGTGGCTGCTCTTGCCAGATCTTGATGTAATCCAACTCCCAAGAAACACGATGGATGGCACTCCCAATTAACTGATAATCGACCCAATTCTCCGTGTCCAAATTTGGAGAGGTCACTGGTCCGGCATCGATCGCTTTCCAGCGACTTGCGAACTCGCTAATGCTTCTTCGATAGGCAGAAACGTCCTCAGCCGACCATGCTGGTTTCCAATTCTTAAGTCTTTCAATTCTGGGAATATCATCGTGCGACCGTGGCTGTTGAAGAGTTCGCCAGTTCCAAAAGTCTTTGCCTAATTCTTCAACATCTCCTGCTAATGTCATTGATCCTCCAGAAATTTTAATTTAAATCAGATGCTTCGAATTTCTGTTAGGAATGATAGTTCAAAATGCATTCGCGAAGAAGAGTCGAAAACAAAGTTTCAAAATGCGCAAAGCGAACAATTGCGTCTAGACCACTAGACCAAGCAAACTATTTTTTCGGTGCCGCTTGCTTGTACTGATTCGGCCACGTCAAAGAATGACCTAACTTTGCAGCAGCATGCAAAACCCAATTTGGATCCCGAAGGAACTCTCGTCCTAGCATTACGGCATCGGCACGATTGTTTTTTACAATATCTTCGGCCAATTCTGGGTCGGTAATCATGCCTACCGCACAGGTAAGCATTTTGCTGCTTCTCTTGATGTCCTCTGAAAATCGCACCTGGTAGCCAGGGCTTACCGGATAGGAAATATCGGCCTTGATCCCACCCGAAGAACAATCGATGAGGTCTACGCCTTTTTCCAGCAAGATTTTTGCCAATTCACTATTTTCTTGTGTGCTCCAGCCACCATCAATCCAGTCGTGGGATGAAGTTCGCAAAAAAAGTGGGTGGGAACTTGGCCAAACTTCTCTGATTGCTTCCACCACTTCCAAAAGGAAGCGAATGCGATTCTCAAAGCTCCCTCCATATGCGTCGGTGCGTTGATTCGTTATCGGAGAAAGAAAGGAATGAATCAAATATCCGTGGGCGCCATGAATCTCCACCACGTCAAAATTTGCATCTAAAGCTCGACTTGCTGCGGCTCTGTACAGGGCAACTGTTTCTTTCATTTCATCGATGGAAATTGTTCTTGGAGCAGGCAACTTTCCAAACGCAACCCCGCTTGGAGCCGAGGCTTCCCATCCTCCTTCGGATGCCGAAACGTAATCCTGACCTTGCCAAGGAGTGGTAGTCGATCCTTTTTGCCCCGCGTGCCACAGCTGAATGCCGATCTTTGATCCTTGGGC
>JAPLBP010000125.1:14847-32237 GCA_026392695.1 Actinomycetota bacterium
AAATCGACTATGGGTCGCCAAGCTTTAACTTGTTCATCGTTCCAAATTCCAGTGTCCTGAAGCGTCGACCGTGCCGTGGGTGAGATACCCGACGCTTCAGTCATGATCAAGCCAACTTTGCCCATCGCAAATTTGCCAAGATGCACAAAATGCCAGGCGTTGGGTACCCCATCGACAGCGGAGTATTGGCACATGGGGGAAAGCCAAATGCGATTCGGAATAACTAAGTCGCGAATCTTGATTTCATCGAAGATACTTACCATCGCGTTATAGTACAACTATTATCGCATCATGATGAATCATGTTGAAGCAGCAAGTTACCTAGACCTAGTTTCTGAAGAACTTTCACATACTCTTCTTCCTACTATCAATAACGATTGGGAAATCTCCACTCCGGACCTTGACTGGACTCAATCGCAAACTGCAATTCACACGATGCGTGCTTGTTTAGAATATTCCTACCAAGTTGTGGGAAAGCGAATGGATAGTTATCAGCCGGTACTCTTCGAAAAGAAAGACAAAGCCACTCCTTCAGAATATTTGCCCATGATTACTACAGCGTCAAGAATTCTTCAAAAGGCCGTTAAAGACTCCGAAGTCACAGATCGAGCATGGCATTCCTATGGAGTCTCAGACCCAACGGGATTCGCGGCGATGGGAGTGGTTGAAGTGAGTGTCCACACATACGATTTAGCAAAAGGCTTTGGCATTCAATTTATCCCAAACAATACCGCTGCTGAATTTGCAATAGAGAGACTCTTCTCGGGCACCACCGAATATCCAACGTTCAAGACTCAC
This sequence comes from Actinomycetota bacterium, assembly GCA_026392695.1. Lineage (GTDB taxonomy): Bacteria > Actinomycetota > Actinomycetes > Nanopelagicales > Nanopelagicaceae > QYPT01. Next base: position 15,646 of record JAPLBP010000125.1, read on the forward strand.
GGCGAACTATTGCTGTGGCTGGCAGGACGAATTGAATTATCGGGAAAACCTAGACGTCAAGGCTGGAAGTGGAATGGCACTCCGAGGGTCTGACAAACTTTAAGAGCGCCATTTCGCGTAGCTGTAAGTAAAGAAGGAAGTCGAAGCCAAGAGTAAGGCGGACAGGGAAAGTAAATACCCTGATATTCCATGCCGCTCTAACATAAATCCAAGAGTCGGCGGAAAGAGAAACCCTCCTAGCATGATGGCAAGCATCGTCGCGGTAGTGGCCATTGGGAAACCTGGGGTTTTTCTGGCAACCCAACTCGAAACATTAGGAAAGATGGGACCTAGACAGAGACCACAAAAAGCCAGACCCACACTTACTTTGCCCTCATTTGCAAGTGCGAAGGTGAAAGGGATGAAGCTCGTCGTGATGCAAAGCAGAATTATGGAATGTGGCTCCAATCGTTTGGACATGAAAACTCCTATGAAACGCCCGATTGTGAAGAAGAAATAAAAGAACGCCCCACTCAACGCCGCCGCTTCTAGAGTGCCATCGGACTTCCTGACAATCGTTGGGAGCCAAGAACCGATGGAGTTTTCTAATCCCGAATAGCAGATTACAGCGAGCAAAACAATCGCTAGTCGAGCATGATTTCCTCGATTTTGTGTTGAGTCACGGAATATTTCCACGCGCCAGGTTGCACCCGATAGAAATCTCGTTGCAATAAAGGCCGTTCCGATTGCAGAAATAACAATGACTGGAATATGCGTAGAGCCCACCGTGCCTATCGTGAAGGGACCCGCAAGTGCACCAAACCCCGTTGCAGCACTTGCCAAATTCATTCGTCGATGACTCGCATTGCTACTTCGATTTAAGAGTTGCAGAAGAGCCACACCGGTGGCTCCATACCCCAAACCGGCAACACATCCCGAAAAGGTCAGAAAAGCTAAATTGCCAGCCGTCACTACACCGAAAAAACCGATTAAAGTAACGACGATTCCTCGACGGATAAACCAATTTAGATCCCGATGTTTGACAAAAAATTGAACCAAAAGTGTGCCTAAAAGTGTGTGAAAAGTAAAGGCAGCCAAAATTAATCCGGACTTAGATATTGAGATTCCCGTTCGATCTACTATCCAGGGAAGCATGGTCCCCCAACAACTTGATGTGAATCCCATCATCGTGAATGCGATCACAGCGCAGATAAATCCACGAGATGGTAAATCGCGGTTAACGACAACTTGCGAAGAGCTGGCGCTGCTGGGCACGTCCATACACTAGCCCCGAATGGAGAACATCACGCAAGATCCTTGCAACAGCATGTTCCTATGCGAACAATTTTGGATCAGCAATTAAGCCTTTTGAACTCAATTCGACCCACAGCTCCTCGGGAACAACTTTGGCGAATCTAACTACATTTTCTTTCGCTTGCTCCCCGTTGCGGGCACCCAGAACTACCGAGCAAACGGCGGGATGAAGTTGAACATAGGCAATCGCAGCCTCTGGAAGGGTGACATCAAACCTTTCGCAAACGTCAGCAATCTGGTTCACCCTCAACAAAATATCCTCCGGCGCAGGCACGTAATTGTAATTGGAACCTTGAGACGGACGCGCTTTGCTTAATAAGCCTGAGTTATAAACTCCAACATTCACGACTCCAACATTTCGATCTATCGCCGCAGGAAGCAATTCCTTAAGCGCCTCTTGTTCTAACAAAGTAAATCTTCCAGCCAGCATCACCAGATCAATATCAGTTTCCTTAACAAATCTAGTAAGCATTTCGTGTTGATTCATTCCTGCCCCAATTGCTTTCACAACTCCTTGGTCGCGAAGCTCAATGAGGGCTTGTACTCCAGTAGTTGAAGCGCTCTCCCAATGTTCATCTGGGTCGTGTAAATACAAAATGTCTACATAATCCAGATCCAATCTTTTGAGGCTATCTTCAAATGAGCGCATAATTCCATCACGCGAATAATCAAAGACGCGTTTAACATCCGCCGGCACTACAAAACCTTGGTCATCTTGTTGATCAGCAGTCTCGGGGCTAGCAACCAGAACCCGTCCGACCTTCGTCGAAATGACGATTTCTTCTCGAGGAAGTGACTTAATCGCTTGACCCAAACGCCTCTCGCCTAGCCCCAACCCATAATGTGGGGCGACATCGATATAGCGAATGCCTGCGCTCCACGACTGGAGAACGGCATCCGTACACGCTTCATCGCTGGTTTCGCGGAAGAGATTTCCAAATTGGGCACACCCAAGTCCAAGCTTTGAAAGGGTTACGCGATTTCGCACGGTGGATGTTTCCAGTGATGCCATCTAAATCTCCCTAAATCAAGCCCAATGAAATCAAATCCTATAGTATCGCAGCATCTTTCATCCGACTAGGTCTGCCAATGATGATCAGATTGAATATGGGACGGAGATTATTTCGAGATAAGGTTTCGCATGGCGGATTTGGAGTTGTTTAACCTCAAAGTTGTTGTAGACCGCATTGAAGGTCGATCCGTATGTGGCATGCAAGTCGGCGATTTCTTTGAACTCACTAATAGCTCTGAACTGAGAATTCCAACTGGAAAACATTTCTGCGTGTACGCGATTCAGTCAGTCCTGCCCTTTTTGCCAGCAAAACAAAGAACACTCCTTGAAAACGACTGGCTTTTGAAGGATTCTGAATTTGCCTGTCCTGACCCTGAGGAGCGCTTAATCATGAGGGTGGAACGGACAAAGTCAATTGTTTTAGATTCATCAACGCTTACATAGTTTTTAGTTCAAATTGGTTTTCATAATATTTCGATGTTTGTCTGAATATCTTTCGAGGTCATAAACTGGACCGGAAGGCCCTTCCGATCGCTCCATGATTTCTTTCAGCGAATCTAACTCTTCTTGGGTCAACTCTATTTCTGGAATTGAAACATTGCTGGGTAAGTGCAAAATATTCCGAGCACCGACTATCACTCCTGACACAGCAGGTCGGCTCAAAATATAATTTGACGAAATTGTGCCGATATCGCTCCTATGAGACTCAGCGATTTGAGCAAGGCGAGCCAACAATTCTTGAAAGAGGTCCCATCCTCCAAACTCATCAATAATCAACTTGTATTTTACGTTGGAACGAGTCTCCATCTCGAGGGGTTCGGAGACACCCAAATATCTTTCTGAAAGAAAACCGCCTGCAACAGTTCCGTAGCACAGAACACCAATACCATTTTTTGAGCAATATTCGAGCATTCCATTTTCCGGGCGTCTATCAAGAACCGAATATTGAAGTTGGATACTCGCTGGAGCCAAGTTCGCGTCAACCATTTCTTGCAACCGCGTTAAATCAAAATTCGTGACTCCTACGTGGCGTATCTTCCCTATGCGCTTCAGTCGAAAAAGTTCGTCTAGAGCCTCGAGATATCCCTCTTCTTCGTATTTCCACCAATGAAATTGAACAAGATCAACTTGGTCCACCCCGAGTCGAGCCAAAGAGCGATCGACAATATTTTCAATGTCTGACTTATCAAAATTAGACAGGCTTCCCTCGTTCGGCACATATTTTGTGTGAAGTTGGAGTTTGTCCCGAGCAGAACCCCCGTACAAAGAACGTAATTGGGCCAATGATTTACCGACTATCTCTTCGACCCCTGTATAAATATCCCCAAAATCAAGCGTAGTGATACCTGCTTCAACAAATGCGAGAATGTCGGAAATTGAATCCTGCTGGGTCCCTGAGGCAGAAAGTGAATGCCCCTGACTAAGTTGCCATCCTCCCTTAATGACGGGTGATATTGAGTAGCCGGGGACCAGCTCACGATTGTGCATCACTATTCTCGACACCGTGCTTTCGGATTGATTCTGCGGATTAGGAAATACGTATCAATGATTGTGCATCGAGAAGAATATTGTCTGCCGTTCTGGTCGTCGGGTAGTAAATGCGAACGTGGCCGCCCCTGTTAGGCAATGTTATGACAACATGATCGGGAACATAACCGTCAAAAGAGTATGTCACTTCTCCCTGTGCAGTCTGATCTAGACTCTTTACCTGGGTCGCTTGCGATTCTAGGGGACCCACGGAATTGGAATTGATATCTGTCGTGATAATCAAGCGACGCTCACCTTGCTTATCTATTCCTTCTCCATTGGGAAGATAAGTAATTACTGCCTGACCCTCTTCAGAAATTACTAGCGTGTACTTGCTTCCAGATATTGGTCCAAGCCAGTAAGCGAGCGCTCCTGATGATTTGACCGCTTGCGTCAATTGGCTTTCAGAAAGCGTTACCGCACCAGATATCCGGCTCAATCGATCGGCTTCGTCCAGCTGGGTTCCACCTATGAAATAAAACAGTAGGACTCCCGCAAAAAGAGAAACCCCGATATCGATTACGTAGCGACGAATGTACCCAGGGTGTTCGCGGCTATACCTACCCACTTTGGTTTCTAGCGCTTTCCCCTCATCGGGAATCTCCTGGGCCAACATCACATTTGAGAATATCAGATGACTTTCAGTAAAGGGTCCTTGAAATTATGTCGTTTGACTTTCAATTTTCTTACGCATGACTTCATACGTCTTGGCGTCGATCTCTCCGCCCACAAAGCGCCGATCCAAGATTTGACGCGGCGTTTCTACGTTCTCTAATTTACTATCCCGTCTTCCCAAAACATAAATCAACCAGACCGCTAGTGCCACCATAATCAAGCACATCAGTCCCAACATAAATACTTCGCCGCTATCGCCCCAACCGTGACGTTGACCTTCCCAATCCATCATGGTGCCTACCTTTCCAGCACGATTGTAGTCTGCGGGTTTACTGAAACCTTGGACGTGGCTTTAAGGGTAGAAAGAACTTTGGTCCCGGCTTTCGCATCCTTAACCACCACATTCCAATCTCCCTTGGAAGGAAGGGTGACCGCCGTGGCCGTTGCGTTGGGATTATGGGCGACGACAATCGATTTCCACGAATCCTTAACCCCTGCACCGTTAATCACATAGGCAATCACGTTGTTCGAGGTGGGAAGGAAGCGCAGATTCTTCTGCACTGCTGCCGTCGTGAACATACGGAAAGCAGGGTGGGAGGCACGAAGGGCTATCAAACCCTTGTAGTAATCAACCGTCGATGAATTTTCCGTTCGAAGATTCCACTTCAGCGAGTTGACCGAATCATCAGACTTATAGCTGTTGGAGTCACCCCTCTTGGACCGCAGGAACTCTTGTCCAGCCTGCATGAACGGCACCCCTTGAGCCAAAAGTGGAATCGATGCGGCAAATCGATCTAAGTTTGCAATTTTCGTAGTGGTAGCACCCGGCACGCTCGCGGTGAGTTTGTCTGCCAAGGTCAAGTTGTCATGGGATTCCACGTAATTGACGGATTGAGTTGGATCGGCAGTAATCCATTTACCGAGGACATCTCTACTATAAAAGACATTGCCTACAATTCCGACCTTGGTATTGCCTATTTGACTCACGGTGCCCGTGGCGTAGCCCGTCTCAGTAGCGTTGAAAACAGATCCCTTAACACCATCTCTCAACTGATCGTTGAAGGCGGCGATTCCCGGCAGGGAACCTATGTTTTGTTGATTTGCTCGCAAGGTTGAATCAAGTGTTCCCATATTCCAACCTTCACCAATAATCAGAATGGTCGGATCAATCTTGTTTAGTTCTTTTCGAATAAGTTGCATTGTTTCAATATCTAAAAGTCCCATTAGGTCAAATCGGAATCCGTCGACTCTATATTGGTTCGCCCAATACTTCACCGAATCAACGATCAGTTTGCGCGCCATCGGACGTTCAGATGCCAAATCGTTTCCGACTCCACTTCCGTTGGCTAATGTGCCGTCTGCATTGGTTCTAAAGAAATATCCGGGAACAATTTGCTCTTCGCTAAAATTGGGAACGCTATAAACATGGTTGTAAACAACGTCCATCATCACGCGCAATTTTTGATCGTGAAGCGCTTGTATCGCTGTTTTCAATTCTGTTATACGAGTCTTTGGATTAGTTGGATCCGTGGAGTAAGAGCCTTCTGGAACGTTGTAATTTTGAGGGTCATAACCCCAATTGAACGTGGGGTTGTTCTCATCAACGGAGGCATAGTCAAAGATTGGTAAGAGCTCGACGTGAGTCACTCCTAGATCCTTAATAGCATTTACTCCAGTTTTTCCACCTGATGAATTCGTTGTTTTGGCGTCGGTCAATCCCAAGAACTTTCCGCGATGGGCAACTGGAATGTTGCTTGAAGGATCCATAGAGAGGTCTCTTACATGAAGTTCATAAATAAGAGCGTCAGTACCTTTCCCACTAAATGTAGGCTTCGTTTTGGTCCATACTTTCGGATCTGTTTGAGAAAGATCAACCACAACGCCGCGAGCTCCATTGACAACTACCGCGCGAACATAGGGGTCTACAGCCTCACGCTCTACTCCCCCAACGGATACGCGATATGTATAGATCGCGCCATTTAAATCGCCTTTCTTGGTAGTAACCCAGGTTCCTTTTACATCTTGGACCATGGGAGTGACTGAGCCTGAGGAAGTTGGCGAACTCGCACCGGCATAAGTCACTAAATTCACCGAAGTGGCTGTCGGAGCCCATACTCGGAAATCTGTATGGTCACTCGAATATGTATTTCCAAGATCATCACCTGCATATGTGTACCGTTCATTAAAGCCCGCAGAGTTCATTATCTGACCAGGACTGGTTTGCGCGGTTCCAAAGGTCGAATGTGAAACGGTGTATGTCTTTCCAAGTGTTAGGTCCGCAGAAAGGTTTAGAGAAACTCTTGTGGCGCTGGTCTTAGTTCCATTGAGGGCCGTAACAGAGGAAACGGCAATTCCGTCCGAGACAGAAAATCCCTCATTACCAGTCCCACTTAAATTTGCCTTCTGACTCAATTCCAAAGTGATCTGTCGAAACCCATCGATTGAAGCGCTGCGAATTGTGGCGGAGGAAATTGGTTTGGAAAGGTAAATCTTTGGATCCGCCTGAACGAGCCAAATTTCAGCATTTCCGTTGGCATCAAAACTCGTAATAAGTCGATCATCAGAAATGTCTTTCGAAGCCCATTCATTTAGGCGAATAATAAAGCCGACGTTATCAAAGGTCGCCATGTCAGGTATATCTAATGTAAGTATTTTGCCGAAATCATCAGAACCGTTGAATTCACTTCCAGTTTTTGAGACATCAACGTCATTGGAGTTGCCCGGAAGATTTTTCCATAACCAAACATTCCAACCCTTGTAGTCCTCTGCCGGTCTTTGATAGTGAATTGTCAAGTGCACCGTGGAGGGAGTCGCGAAAGCATCCAACGGGAAAACCAGCGCCATCAATATGAGCGAAGTCATCAAGGCTAAACTTTTGCGGGCTCGTGATCTGACTTTATTCATGCGTTAAATACCGCCGTTTTCTGTCCTCGGACTCCAGGGGTGGCTATAAAGGTCATACCTGCCTTAGGAAATAAGGCCAAATCTGTGTCTTCGCTTGCACTCGTAATAATTAGCTGATCCAGCTTTTCTCCCCCGAATGCGCACGAAGTAATTCGTGGGGCCGGACACGAAATTTCATGAATCATGACTCCTGATTTTCCGTCGTAACAACGCACAGCGTGCCCGAGCCAAAAAGCCACCCATAAATTTCCGTCCGCGTCCACGCACATTCCATCTGGCGAGCCACCATCAAGAGGGAAGTTTATAAAGGTTCTTCTATTCTTAATGTCTCGCTCTTCCACGTCAAAAATATCAATTCGAAAAAGTGGAGTATCGATGTAGTACATCAAGGAACCGTCAACGCTCCACCCCAACCCATTGCTAATACTGACATCTCCAAAAACTCTTCGAATATGTTTTCCGTCGCGCCGGAGTTGATACAACGCGCCCGCATTTGTCTTAAAGTCATACGCCATCGATCCAAGATATAGGTCGCCCTGTGGCGACACTTTGGCGTCATTCCAACGGACTACCTGCGTTGGAATATATCCGTCAGCGTTTTCGCGAGTTGGAAGTGCATGCTTTGTACCGTCAGAATCGCGAAGCACCGGACCACTGACTTCCCCGATGACAAAGCCACCGTCCGCTCGAGGAATGGCAAAGCCAACATGTTCTGCAGTATCAAATTCCGAAATAGCCCCAAATGTTAAATTTCTGGAGCGTACTTTCTTCCCCATTATGTCGACCCAAGAAATTTGTTCGTTTTTGGGTCCAGTGGCTTGAGGGCCCTCCCCCAGAATATTTCGACGCTCATCAAATACTTCAATATTCACGAGCATTCCATTTTTTGCTTTTCAATTGCGAGCATCAATGTGAGTGACGTCCGACTTCGCTTCCAGAACCACCGACAAGAAAATCAAGGTCGGCACCCCTGTTTGCCTGCATGACATGGTCGACATAAAGCTTTGACCAACCACGAGTTGCTCCGCTAACAGGTGCTTTCCACTTGGATCGTCGGAGTTCCAAAACTTGCGGCGAAACAAGCAGATCTAGGCGACGATTTTCAACGTCCAATTCGATCTCATCGCCGGTTTCAACCAGCGCCAATGGCCCTCCGACGGCCGCTTCCGGTGAGACATGCAAAATCACCGTCCCAAATGCGGTCCCGCTCATACGAGCATCTGAAATACGAATCATGTCGGTGATGCCACGTTCAAGGAGCTTGCGTGGCATCGCTGCGTTTCCTACTTCAGGAAATCCAGGGTAGCCCTTTGGTCCTGCATATTGCAGAACAATAATGTCAGTTTCGTCGACTTCCATTTCTAGGTCATCTGCCGCCACGTTGTATTCCTCGACAGTGCTAAATACGCGTGCCTTTCCGCGATGCTTAAGAAGATGCGCCGAAGCCGCGGAAATTTTGAGCACTGCGCCATCGGGTGCAAGAGAACCAGTGAGTACAACAGTTCCGGATCCGGCCGCTTGAAAAGGATTTGCAATCGGAGTGATTACTTCTTCATTCCAATTTATCGCCTTTTCAATATTTTCAGCAACCGTTTTACCGCTTACGGTCACGTGATCGCGGTGGATGAGATCGCCGAGCTCCGACATCACGACCGGTATTCCACCAGCGTAGAAGAAATCTTCCATCAAATATGTGCCAGAGGGCATGAGGTTTACGACAACTGGAATATTGCGAGCAAGATCATCAAAATCCTGCAACTCAAGCGGCACCCCCACCCTGCCCGCAAGGGCAAGTAAGTGAACAACGGCATTTGTCGAGCCACCGATTGCAGCATTAATCTTGATTGCGTTTTCGAAAGCAGTACGCGTCAGAATCTTAGAAAGATTGAGATCTTCTTTCACCATTGCCACTATTCGTCGACCCGCAATCTGGGCAAGGGCATATCTTCGAGAATCTACTGCCGGTATCGCGGCACTTCCTGGCAACTGCACACCAAGTGCTTCAGTTACTGAAGCCATGGTGGAGGCTGTTCCCATCGTCATGCAGTGACCGGCGCTTCTTGCCATGCAAGTCTCTGCCTCAGCAAATTCTTCTTCGCTCATGGTGCCAGCGCGAACCTCCTCGGAAAATTTCCATACGTCGGTGCCAGATCCAATATCTTTTCCACGGAATTTTCCATTGAGCATTGGTCCGCCCGTCATCAGCAAAGTTGGAATATCAACACTTGCCGCACCCATCAGCATTCCTGGAGTGGTTTTATCGCAACCAGTAAGAAGTATTACTCCGTCCATCGGATTGGCGCGGATCGATTCTTCAACTTCCATTGCCAATAGGTTGCGGTAGAGCATGGTCGTTGGGCGCATGATCGGTTCGCCCAGGGACATGGCGGGAAATTCCAACGGGAATCCACCTGCTTCCCAAACTCCACGTTTGATGGATTCTGCGACTCGATTTAGGTGTGCGTTACAAGGAGTGAATTCTGACCACGTCGATCCGATACCGATAACTGGTCGGCCATCAAAAAGGTCGGGAGCAAATCCTTGGTTGCGCATCCACGATCGATGGATAAATCCATTCTTGCCGCTAGCAGCGAACCACTCTGAACTTCTGCGCGTGCCTTTTCCTTTGTCCTCGCTCATGCTCGAAATCCTAACGAAAGTTGGTGGCTATTCTCTGGGATGAGTGCGACGGTATTTGAAAGAGTCCCTATTTCGTCTACCGTAATTGCTACAACATCTCCATGTTGTAGCGCGATCTCCATAGGAGGAACAATTCCCGTTCCTGTCGAAAGTATGACTCCGTGCGGGAATACTTGACACCTAAATAGATAGGAGACGAGATCTTCAAAGGTTCGATGCAGAGCGCTCAGTGAAGTCTGCGCTTCCCAAATAACATGTGCATCTCGCGTAATGGAAGCGCTTATCCCAATATCGGAAACAGAAGCGATCTGCCAGATCGGTTTGATAACTGGACCCAAAGCATTGGACCCCACGTAAATCTTTGCTTGTGATAGATAAAGTGGGTTTACGCCTTCTATCGTCCTTGCTGTCACATCATTGCAAATTGTTAGACCGATGACTTCTTGAAAGATGTTTACGATTATTGCGACTTCGGGTTCAGGCACTGAGGCGGCACAATCTGCGCGAATACCGATATCTGCTCCGGTCCCTACCGTGCGTACCGCTGAAGACTTAAGAAAAAGTTCTGGACGATCTGCTTCGTACACTCTTTGATAAACATCGGGAACGCCGCTCTCCTCTTTTCGCGCGTCCCGAGAGCGTAAGTACGTTACTCCCGCACCCCAAATCTCAATTTCAGTTGCAACCGGTCCTTTCAATATACCGACGACTTTATCTCCAACTGGACCTTCAACTACCTTTCGCAATTCTTCAAGGCGCAATTGCATGGCTTCAGCCAGAGTTGCGATTCCGGGAATGGTCCAATATTCACCCTCTTGCTCAACAACCAGCTGATAGGGATGAAGGTTCGTCTCGATAACTGCCAAAGACTTCGTCACTTTTGCTCTCCAAACGGCTAGAGAGCAAATATACTCATTGAAGATAGAAGTGACGGTGTAGCGATGGATCATTGGAAGCGCTGGAGTGCGATAGATGCTCGCCCCATCATCGCCATACCCAGTCCAGATGACGACAAATATTCGCGGGGTGTATTAGGCGTAATTGCAGGATCTCCCGAGTATCCGGGCGCTGCAATCCTCACGACAAGCGCCGCGCTGCAAACTGGGCTGGGACTTTTGCGCTACATCGGCCCACCTGAAGTAAATGGTCTCGTCCTTGCCTCCAATCCAGAGATCGTGTTAGGGGCAGGCAGGGTTGGAGCATGGATTATTGGTCCTGGAATTTCTGCAGAAAATATCTCTCTACTTCAGGCAAGAGATATCGAAGCGGCCATGAGTGAGGGTTATGCGATTTGCTTAGACGCGGGGGCGCTCACTTATGTCGACAAAGTCTCCTCGCCGACAATCATTACTCCCCATTATCGTGAACTTGAAGCTCTGTTCATTAGAAAAGGGATCGCCACGACATACGAAGAAATTCGTACCAAACCAAAATATTGGGCGACACTTGCGGCTTCGAAGTTTGGTGTTACTGTCCTATTGAAAGGCAACGTCAGTGTTGTCGCTTCGATGGAAAATCAGATCGAATTACCAGCGTCGACACCTTGGCTCGCAACCGCTGGAACTGGAGATGTTCTAGCAGGAATTATTGGAACGTTGATGGCGACAAACTCAGAATCGATTGTGAATCAAAGAATCGATCTAACTTCAATTGCAGCAACTGGATCGTTCATTCATCAACGTGCTGCTGAATTCGCCATTCTCAAAGGTCCCATCAAAGCCACCGACGTCATAGACAATATTTCTAGAGCCATCACTGACATTCTGACTTAATTCCTTAATAGGGGTTGCCCTAGACATTCGGTAACTCGTTACACGTATAACCACATAGGCTCACTAACACAATGAACTCGGCAGTTCTACTTATAAACGACGATGCATTTGAGCTCGCGACACTTGCTGAAGCAATGCGACTGCGCGGAATTAATTTAAGTGGTAAATCAAATAATCTCTCCACTGCCGAAAATTTATTTATAACACTCCAACCTGATGTTGTTGTGATCGATGTTTTATTCAATTCTCGTAAGGGTGTTGAACTTGCCAATCAAATGCGAAAAAAGAATCCGAATTTAGGTGTCGTACACACAACCTCCTGTCCCGATCTGCGCCTTATTGGGATCCAAGAAAAAGATGTCGCAAAATCAACACGGCTAGTGCTTAAGCGTTCGATGGCTGATTTGGATGTCTTGTGTGATGCGATCCCAGACTCCTTGCGAGCCGTGACAGCAAATGAAAGCACCGTGTGGGTCAATCGCCATCTCCAAGGCAACGGAAATTCAACCTATGCGATTGCGAATGAACTTACCAATATTCAAATTGAGACTTTGCGCCTGGTCGCAGTTGGAATGAGTAACGGTGAAATCGCAAGATTGAGATTTGTCAGTGAAAAATCTGTGGAACAGATAGTGGCTCGAATCGCCCAGCACTTGCAAATTGAGTCAGATCGTAAGCGAAATTTACGAGTGTTACTCACAAATCAATACCACAAATGGGTGGGTGCGAGCGAAATCTAGTTCAACCCAAAGCGTCCTCAGGTATTGTCTGCATTATGAATATCGACGATTTGAGGGGGCATTGGAACGAGATTCTCAATCTACTTGAGCGGGATTCCCGGATTGCTTGGATCGTTTTTTTTGATGCCCGTATTGCAGGTGTGGTTGAAAATCGAATCATTCTCGATTTCTCAGATGTGACGAAATTTGCCGCTCCCTTGGAATATTCGGAAGTTAGAATTGCTCATCGAGAGGCGCTCCAAAAGGCGATTCATGAAGTAACTGGAGAATCGTTCACGGTTGAGGAATTGAGATGAGGAGGAATTTCAAACTCATTTTCTTCATCGCACCGATGATCATTGCGTATTCGCTTAACCTCGGTTCTGCCCAAGGAGCGACTTCTTCCCTCACTTTCTCTCTAGTTCAGACTCCAAGTGTCAACGAACCCACCATCACGCTGTTCGGTCAACTTCGCCCTGCAAGAAGTGGAGTGAAGATTGCCATACAGGTGGAGTTGGATTCTAAATGGCAGAATTCACAACTATCAACGAAAACTACGAGTGCAGGTACTTGGAAAATAGAGAAAACATCAACCGCTCAAAGCGCCCTCGTGAAATATCGGGCCGTAGCTTCCACACCGATCAGATCCACAATTTCTGCAACTAGATCTATCAGAATAAAGTCTCAACCATCAATGAGTAACGCCGACCCCACTTCCCTCATTGCCGAAGCTGGTCCAGGCGGAAGAATTCATGGAATGGATATCAGCCGTTGGCAACATCCAGCAAATGCGCCAATCGATTTTGCAAAAATGTATTCTGCAGGAATCCGATTTGTAATGATTAAAGCCTCGGATACAAAGGATTCTTCGGATGCTCAAGCACTGAAATATGTGGCGATAGATCACAATTCCGCGCAAGCCGCGGGGATCTACACGGGCTTTTACCACTATGCGACGCTTCCCGATTCGAGTGACCCTGTAATCGTTATAGAAGATGCACATGCCCAAGCGCAGAAAGTGATTTGGCGCCTTGCGAGCCTTGGCGGTTACACCGAAAGAGATCTTTCATACGCACTCGATCTTGAGAACAACTGTGTTCGAGTAAGCGCTAGCGGAAGTTGCATTAAATACACTTCCCGGGCGCTGATAACACTCTGGGCGCAAACCTGGCTACAAGATGTGGAAGCAAAGACGGGACGTACGCCAATTCTTTATTCGTACCCCCAATTCCTAGAAAATGCCATGGTTCGCAACATAGATTTTGCAAAATATCCACTCTGGGTTGCCCATTATGGGATTAATCCGGCAGATCCTCTCGCGCAACCGGGACTAAAAAATATAGGTTGTTTTGTTCATTCATGGACAACATCGGATTGCACTTCACTCTGGACTATGTGGCAGTACACCTCCTGCGGGATCGCGAATAAATACGGAGTGAGCGGAACGCGAGTAGATTTGAATGTGTTTAGAGGAACTCCAAGTACATTCCTAAATCTCATGAAAGGAACATGGGTTCCTGAAGTTGCAGATTTAATGCCAGTAAACGAACCCACTCAGATTTCCATTCTGAAATCGACGTTCAGTAGTACGGACAAGCCTGTCATTTTCGCGGTAGATGTGGTTCGACCTTCGGGTAATCCGGTTGTAACCGGCACCGTGAAATTTGTTGCTGATCCGCTTACGCCCATTCCAGTTCCCATCCGACAATCGGCCGTAAGGTCTTCGAGCGGAAGTTGGACGTTGAGCGTGTCAGGAGCTCCTGCAGGGGCTTGGTCAGGTCAAATCGTTTTTACAGATATTTCTGGAACCCATGCAACGAGTTCAGTTCCAATTACATTCATACTTACTCAAGGTCCGACGCCTACCCCAACGCCAACGATAACGAGTACTCCGACTCCGACTCCGACCAAGACTGCAACTCCAAAACCCGTAGTCGATTCGTGCAAGAATCAAATTAAGAACTAATTTTCTCGGCAACGGGAAGCAACTCACGCGCTGAGATTCTCTCGCTTTCAGAAATGACTTTGTATTGTTTAATAGATTCAGCACGAGCGCGAGAATTCCAATTAAGAATTGGAGCGATGATGTCAGCTATTGCTTCAAGCAGAAAATCAGCACCGTCATGGGCTTCGAACGCTAATCGAGTTCGACGAGAAACTACGTCCTCAATGCTACGTGCGCCTTCATGGCTTGCCGCGTAATGGATCTCTGCCCGAATATATGGCAATTCTGGTGTCAAAAGTTGAGCCAGCGTGGAATCTTTTTCAATGAGTTCGAGAATTTCACTTATCAACGATCCGTAACGATTGAGTAGATGAACAACAGTCGTTTCAGAAAGACCAGATTCGCGGGCAATGAGAGGTACCTGTTGAACAAGGGCGCCATAACCATCGGCACCCACTATTGGCAATTTATCCGTCGCGGATTTCTTTACTTCTCCCCGTAACTCTTTCGCTCCAAGATCAATAACATCCTGGGCCATAACACGATACGTCGTGTATTTGCCGCCAGCGATGCTAACGAAACCAGCCGCTGGACGATCAACTGTGTGTTCTCTCGAGAGCTTGGTTGTCGAAGCGTCTGCCTTGCGCGAGACCAGCGGACGAAGTCCTGCATAAACGCCAATGATGTCTTCGTATTTCAGTTGTGGTTCAAGAACACGATTGGCTTGCGCAAGTATGTAGTCAATGTCATCCCTCGTAGCAAGTGGCTCATTGCGGTCACCATCAAATTCTGTGTCGGTCGTGCCAACGATCCATTTGTCACCCCAAGGAATCACAAAAAGAACGGACACTGGAGTTTTTAAAATGATTCCTACTTCGGATTTGATTGCAGATCCCGGTAGAACTATGTGCGCCCCTTTACTCATGCGAACTTCATAACCTGGCTTTAGCCCAAATTTTTCATGTAGTTCATCACTCCACACACCTGCACACATCACGACTACACCCGCATTGACGGTAATCAACTCGTTGGTTTCGACATTTCTAACAACGGCACCTACGACACGTTTTCCATCCCGGACCAACGATTCGCATGAGGCGCCCAAAGCGATAATTGCACCATGCCTGGCTGCCGTCCTCGCGATCATCATCGTGTGGCGAGCATCATCAACTTGGGCGTCAAAATACTTGATGGCTCCAGTGACGATGTCTTGGCGCATCGAAGGCGCAATTTCAGCGACACTTTTCTGACTCAGATGTTTATGCCACGGCAGGGCTCGCTGAAAGCCTCGTAAAACGTCATACAAGGCCAGTCCAGCACCAACATAAGTTCGATCTTTTAATTTCTCATGCAGAGGATAAAGAAAAGCAACTGGTTTAACTAAATGCGGAGCAAGCGAAGTCACCATAGCTTCGCGCTCTTGCAAGGCCTCTCGCACTAAGCGAAAGTCATACTGCTCTAGATAACGTAAACCACCATGAATCAACTTACTCGAACGACTAGATGTTCCGGCCGCTAAATCTCGGGGCTCAACTAACGCTACTCGCAAGCCTCGGGAAGCTGCATCAAGGGCAGCGCCAGCACCCGTAACGCCCCCGCCGATCACTAAGACATCAAATTTCTCCGTGGCAAGGGCGTGGAAGGCATCTTTATGTTGCTGCGGATCCAAACGCGAGTTGAACATATCCACTCCTTGCTTACTTCGCCAGTAGTATCCAGTCTAATGCATTCGTGAAGTGGAGTCTGTGATGTCGTTCATCGGAAGCCTTGATCAAGGAACGAGCAGTACGCGCTTTATGATCTTTGATCATGCGGGCAAGATCGTTGGCCAGCATCAACTAGAACATCGCCAAATACTTCCTCACGCAGGTTGGGTGGAGCACGATGCCAACGAGATTTGGCAGCGAGTCCAGGAAGTCATTGCTGGGGCCTTAAAAAACGCCAATCTCATAGGTTCTGACCTGGTGGCAATTGGAATAACGAATCAGCGCGAAACCACGGTTTTTTGGGATTCCAAATCGGGTCAAGCGCTATCCAATGCAATAGTTTGGCAGGACACTCGCACGGCAAGTTTTCTAACTAAGTTTTCGCCTCAACAATCCGATCTAATTCGCCACCGTACTGGGTTGACTATTGCCCCCTACTTTTCGGGAAGTAAATTGAAT
>JAPLBP010000066.1 GCA_026392695.1 Actinomycetota bacterium
GCCATTTTCCGCGAATTTTGTAATTGTCCCTGCATCGTCGCAGATCAGTCCGGAAGTTCCAGATTTATCAAGTACGTCATAGGTAATTGATCGCAAACTGTAAACGCCTTCGACCTTCTCCCACGTAGCGCCTCCGTCCCTTGAAGAAATAACTTCTCCTGCATAAGTGATTCCTATTGCATAGCTAGGGTTGTTCTCAGAAAAAGCAATGTTTGAGAAGCCGGAAGTTAGGGAATCAATTCGCTTCCACGTCGCGCCGCCATCGACTGTCTTCATGATTCCTAGGCCAGGTCCAAAGATATTTCCGGTTGGTTTCTTTATTCTTCCGAAACTCGCGAAAGTAACAATTTTGTCGTTGTTGGGATCGACAGCAATGAGCTGAACTCCGACGTCTGCAGGAGCGCCGGTCCGAAGCTCCACCCAAGTCTTCCCCCCGTTAGTTGTCTTGTAAATGATTCCTTTAGTTACGTAGACCTTGTTGCCACCATCGAGGGTCCGACCGTTAGTGGTCGTTCCCGCGTACATGACTTGCGAATTTTGATGCGAGATTGCAACACCGTCGTGGACATAGACGCCGATTCCATTTTGAGTCAAAATTTGTTTCCAACTTAGCCCGCCATCTTTGGATTCGTACAAGCCAGCATTTTCAGAGAAGTAATCCATGATCGTGCCTGGTTCGCCGGCTCTGGCTAGCACAAGATGCTTTGAATTCTGTGAATCCATTTCAAGTGCTGAAAACTCAGTGTGACATGGTTTTTTCGGGTCAGACCTGAGGGGATAACCGATCAATCCCGTTGAAGACATCTTCCACGTTGCACCAGCGTCTGAGGATAGATAGAAACCTTTGTACTCAATTCCAATGCCGAGACGATTGGGATTCTTTGGATCCACGAAGAAAGTTCGTTGAGATCGAAATCCTTGATTTCCATCCGAAATTTTGCAGTCCATGGGCTGAGCCTTGCCGCCGTTATTGCTCACAGTTCGGACAATTCCAAAGTTGCCAGCATTGACCAGAACAGTTCCTTTGGCGGCTTGAGAGATTGGCATAGAGAGTAGGAGGAACGCGACGGAAATTCCCAGGAACTTCTTCATTCTCAGATACTAATCAATAATTAGTCCGCGTTCTGCACTTTGGGGAATACTGAGTACTTTCATTCGGTGCAATTCATTAGCGTGCAGCTAGAGGCCAATTCCGCGAATCTAGTGAAGGGCTTTATCGGCCGGGCCGAATGCAAAGCGGGTGAATTCCACTTGTAATGTGCCCTGGAGTGGACAAGCTAAATGCGGTCCGGCTTTCCATGCGAGATTTGAATCAATCGGTGCCACCCTGACCAATTGCCAATCACCATCAGCCTTTGCACGGATAGTCAATGCATTCCCCGAGCGACTTGTACGAAATGTGACTTCCTTGCCATCCCACTCATCCTGAGGCCATGTAGACCAATCCGAATTAACGGCAGTCACTACCGCGCCAATTTGCAATGCGCCGTCTGCTCTTTCGACGCCTGTTTTAATCCAGTGCTCGTCATCTGCCCGAACCAAGATTCCGGCTTGATCAAATTGCCCGTCCAAATTTAAGATGAAAGAAACTTCCACTGCTGATTCATCAGGAAAATCAATCAGCAACCCATGTGCAGAATTGTGCACAAAACCGTAAGCGGTATTGCGCCATAGGTCGCTCTCGGGGGCCGCATCAACAAACATCGAATTATTGATAAAAGCTATTTTTGGAGGCGGCGTAAACCACGTTCCTTTGTCCCAGGCAACCGTCTTTGTTTCATAATTCTTCATTGGGAAAGAGTAATGAAATTCCGCTCTCCCTGAGTGTGAAAGCTATTGAGCAGGAAACCAACGATAATGGGGCATGGACTTCACTCGACGTAACGTTTTGCTCGGGATAGGACTTGCAACAAGTGGCGCTCTCGCATCAATGCCGGAGCCCGCATCTGCCTCGATTTCGCCGTCAAAAACCTTTTCGTCGGTTGCAGATCTCCAGGCGGCTATTGATATAGCAAATTCCGGAGACGTTCTGACTTTAGTTGCAGGCACTTATTCGGATGCTCAGATCACCATACCTACCAACAGTTTGACGATTCGCTCAGCGATTCCTGGGAAGGCAATATTCACGGGATCAAGCCATGTCGTGATTAAAGCAAGCAACACGATTTTCGGAGGATTTCAGTTTCTCAATGGCGATTATTCGGGAATAGTTATCCGTGTTTTTGGGAGTGACAATTATTTACAAGATCTAAATTTTTTTGGTTACTCAGCGCAAAAATATATCAATCTCGAAGCTGGTGGACAGCGAAACGAGATTTCATATTGCAATTTTGAGAATAAGCCGATCAGCGCTCCGCAAGGGAATTTAGTTGGAGTGCTTCCTCATCCAACGATTCCAGGATTTCATCGCATACGCTTTTGTTCCTTCAAAAATATCCTTGGTAACGGTGGAGATAATGGCAACGAGCCCATCCGGATAGGTCTAGGCGCGCTATCGGCCTTTGCATCACGAACGATCGTCGAATACTGCTATTGGGAAAATACGGGCTTAGGTGATTCGGAAAATATCTCCGTCAAAAGTCGAGAGAATGTAATCCGATACTGCACTTTTCAAAATAACAAAGAGGGTATGTTGGTATTTCGCAATGGCGATGACAACATGGCTTACGGAAACTCTTTTATTAACGCCGGGGGCATTCGGGTTAAGGAAGCGAGCAATATCTTCTGTTTTAACAATTACTTTGAAAATTCGGGCGTCGGCGGTGGGGCGAGTTCCGTTTACCTAGAGTATTTGCCAGGAAATCTCAGAAATATCAATTTTCTCTTTAATACATTTCATAATTGCGCCTCCATAGACCTTGGCGGAATCGGCCCGACACTTAACCATTGGTCCAATAATCTCTTCGTGAAGACGAGCGGACCAATCTTTATGGCGCCGAATAGAGGCACTCAATGGTTGGGCAATATCTATCAAGGTTCACTCGGATTGCCCGCAACAGTTGGCCTAAAGCTCGGCGTCCCAAAATTCGCTCACAAAGCCAATGACTATTACCGTCCGATTGTCACCAGTATTAATAGGTTGGCGTCAGTTGCAGGATATGCGAAACCCGTCATGTATGAAGGGTTAATCCCTGTTAGTCCTCTTAGTCAAGATTTGTTGAGGAGTTTGCGGCCATTGAAAACGAACCAATGGGACGTTGGGGCAATTCAATTCACGAAAAACCCAGCGAATATTGGCTGGCTGTCATCAAAAACTACAGGGCCTCGATATACCTAGTTGCATCCAAATGTATGATTCAACGACGAAGCCAGGCGAAACTCACGTGTGCGTGTTCTTAAGAAAACAACTTCTTAGCTTTGGCGAGTTGGCTTTTGAAGGCTGAGTCGCTCACAACTGCCGTTCCAACTAAGGAATTGAATTTCACGGCCCCGCCATACGAATAGGAAGACGCGAGAGCATCGGCTTTTTTAGAAACCGCCTCGACCTTCGCCAGGGAATTCAGTGCCGCCAATTTTATTTTTCCGCTCCATTCCGATTTCGCAACTTTGCTTAATGCAACTCGATTCATTTCGAAATTTAACGCTGCGGCAAATGCAACGTCAAAGGACGAAGCTTCTTTAGCCGCACGCTTGGCCGCCAGCAGGGCATTTTTCGCAACTGCTATTTGGTCGAGCATGACTTTTTCTGCCGGCTCATAAACTTCATCGATGGCTTTCAAATCCACGTTCCACGTGGCTTTGATGTCGTCTACGACTTTTTGATTCTCCTCGTGCGCAACTGCTTGAGCTTTGGCGTAATTACTCTGTGCGGGATATGAGATTGTTGTATCAGCACTACCAAGTAGCGGGTTGTAGGTGTTCGCCAGGTCTTTCAATGTCGCGTCCAATTTTTGATTGGCTGCATTGATTAGAGGTACGTACTTCGCCCCCAAGACCCCTTCTTCTGCGAGCTCCTTGGCAAGCCATGCCTTGAGTTCGGCGGATTTAGTAGTCAAGACTTTTTGGATTGAGGTAACCGCCTGCGAAGGGGAGGTACTGGCCGTTGCCACTGGAATATTCATTGCAACAGCAACGACGATCGCTAGGGCTAAATAGTTTTTTCTCATGCCTCAATGTTAAGGGGGGCTAGCACCTAAGAGGGAGTATTTTTCCGCGTAGGTTTAGTCACAATATTGGGCGGTTTTAGTGGGTCAGCGTGAAGCGTTTCAAGGCCTTTGGTGACCACCAGTTGCGTTCCCCGAAAAGACGCATCAGTGCGGGTACCAAGAGCGCGCGAATCAAGGTGGCATCCAGAAGAACCGCGAATGCCACGCCAAATCCCATCATCTTGATGAGAGTTACGCCACTAGTGATGAAGGCTGCGAACACAACTGCAAGAAGAAGTGCGGCGGCCGTAATGATTCTGGCAGAGCGTTGGAGCCCTGTCGCCACAGATTCGATGTTTGACCTGCCCGCTTCATGTTCTTCTCTGATGCGCGAAAGGAGGAATATTTCATAGTCCATGGAAAGGCCAAACACTACGACGGCGATCAAGATTGTTGTACCCGTATCGAGGCTTCCGGTAACTGTAAAATCCCCGACGAGCCATTTCATATGTCCGTCAACGAAGATCCATGTCAGCACTCCAAGAGTTGATCCAAGTGATAACACATTGAGAAGGACAGCTTTGATCGGAAGAATTATTGAACCTGTAAAAATGAAAATGAGAATCAGGACGCTCAATGCAATCCATCCCAAAGCCCATGGAAGTGTATGAGCGATGCCGTCTTGAGTGTCTGTGAAATCTGCTGCCGCCCCGCCTATTAGCGTGCCGGCGGGTGATGGAACTGCACGAACAGCATGAATCAATTTCTCTGCATCCATAGTTCGAGAAGCCATTGAGTGGACGGCCGTAATTCGCAGGTCGGATCCATAAACCTGTGGTGGATTGACGTGAACGATGTCAGGAACTTTGCTTATCTTCTCAAGATACGCAGTTACCTCAGCCGATTTATTTACTCCGCCAACAATGATGATTTCGATAGGACTGCCTTCTTGACCTGGGAATCGATCCAAGATGACCTGAGAAGCAATTGCTGCTTTGTCTTTAGCCGGAAGGACTCGCGAATCGACTTGGCCGAACGCAATGGATTTAATTGGGATGGCGAGGACCGTCAAAATTAGGAGAGAAAGAACTACGACGGGAACAGGTCGACGCATAACGAAGCGCGCAGTTGATGCCCATCGACCATCGGACTTCGGAGTTATTGCACTTTTGCGAACTACTCCCTTGTCGATCCGATGTCCGAGGATCGCAAGAATGGCCGGTAGCGGAATAAGAGCCCCAGCTACCGCAAGGGTTACGACTGAAATTCCGGCATAACCGAAGGATTTTAGGAATGAAAGAGGAAAGAGCATCATCGAACTTAAGGTAACGAAAACTGTTAAGCCTGAATAAAAGACCGTCTTTCCCGCAGTATTCACTGTCGTTTTAACTGCATCTTCTACAGACTTTCCGCCATGTAGTTCTTCGCGGAAGCGATTGACCATCAGAAGGGCATAATCAATACCGAGTCCAAGTCCTAGACCGGTGATCAAATTCAAAGCAAAAATACTTACGCTGGTGAAAAGAGTGAATAGATAAATAATGAAAAAAGCGCCCAGGATTGCTCCGACACCAACTACGAGTGGCATCGCGGACGCGACCATTGCTCCGAAGACGAAAGCTAATAGGAGAAAAGTCAACGGAATAGAAATTGCTTCGGCAAGAGCTAGATCTTTTGAAATCTTGGTATTGACAGCATTTCCAATGACACCGCCACCAGAGGCATACACGTGCAAGCCTTCGAATTTTCCATCGAAATCTTTTTGAATTACTTTGCCAAGGTCTGTTGCGCTCATGAAATCGGTTTTTGAGGCGTACACAAATAGGAATGCTGCTCGACCATCCTTCGACGCCAGCGTTGGAGCACCGCCGGCCGACCAGAACGAAAGCGTGCTCCCAACTCCGGTAACTGCTTGAATCTGCTTTTCTAGTTTGGTTGCTGACGCACTCGCAGTTGGATCACTCACGGGGACAGATCCTGAATCCACGACCAGAACGACTGCGGGCTCTTTTACTTTAAAATTATCGGTCAGATATTTATATGCCTTGGCAGATTCACTTTTAGGGTCCGAGTACCCGCCACTGTCCATTCTCGAAAATGCCAGAGATCCGACCCCACCGGCGATAAGAATCACTAGTAAAAAGATCGACAAGGTCGCCTTTTTGCGGTGAACGACCAAATTTGCCAGGGCGTTGAACATGTAAATTCTCCTAATCTGAACGATGTACAGATTATTGTGTATACAATTGAACATTGTCAAGATAGGGGGCATGATCAAGCCATGAGCGCGTTGAAACCGTTGAGGTCGCTAAAGCCGAGGGCTAATTACCACCACGGTAATTTAGAGAAGGCGCTGATCGACGCTGCTACTGAAATGATTCGTGAAAGTGGCGTGGAGCACATTTCCCTTCGTGCAGTCGCTGCATACGTAGGAGTAAGTCCAAGCGCCGCGTATCACTACTTCCCAGACAAGGATGCGTTGATCAGTGGAGTTGGACAATCCCTCTTCGACAAATTAGCTGATCGTCAAGAAGCGGCGATGGCTGCCTATCCTGGCGAGAGCCGCGAAGCCGCGCTCGCGCGTTTTCGTGCACTCGGTCGTGCATATTTCGACTGGGGCAATACAGAGACCAATCTCTTTCGATTGATGTTTGGAGTTTTTTGCTCTCTTGATCAGAAAGATGCGTTGGCCGCTCGTGATGAAAGTCGAGCCTGGATACTTCTTCAGCGTTCTCTCGATGATCTCGCCGATCGTGGCGCGATTAATCCGGCGCTTCGACCCTATGGTGAAATTCTTGCTTGGTCAGCGGTGCATGGTGCGACCTCATTGATTGTTGAAGGGCACCTGCCGAAAGATGTATTTGAATCGATTCTTGATGCCATCGAGATTTCTTTAGGAGTTGTGAAATAGAGTGAGTGAGATTTGGCCAAAAGCAAAATCAGATGAGGCGGATCCACGCGATGACAAAGAAGAATCAGATCGTCGTGACGCAGAAATTAACGCAGACAAACCGCCACACCACGGATAAAGAAATTAACTACTCACTCGATGCTGAAGTAGAGGGGGTTACTGGGGCTGAAGGAGCTGTTTCGCTTTTTGCTGGCGCAGACGAAGTGCTAGCGCTGCTACCGGAACTTCCAGAATTCGATGAGCTCTTTGAATCTGTTTTGTAAAAGCCGGATCCCTTAAAGACGACGCCTACAGCCGAATATACCTTTCGAAGTTCACCGCCACATTCGGGGCAGTGTGTAAGGGAAGTGTCGGTGAAGGCTTGAAAGACCTCAAATTCATGAAGGCACGCGCTACATGCATATTGATAAGTAGGCATCGGCGCTCCTTTCATGGGCATTAATGGAAATCAGGTCCCCGTGTAGTAGAGGGAAGTCTAAAGAAGTGAGACCATAGTGGCGAATTGACGAGGTCATATGGCCCGAAAAAGGAGGAAATGGTGCGTAGAGCGCTTTCCGGGCTCGGAGTTGTAGTGATCTCCTTTTTTCTGATTTCTCCCGCGGTGGCCAATTCATTAGTTTCATCCAGCCCCGCCGCGGGCGTCACCATCACCAACTCTCCAGGCGCACTCACCCTAACAACGGCAACGGCCGTGTTGGATGTTGGTAACTCTGTCAGCGTCACAGATCCGCAAGGTGCACGTGTTGACGACGGAACTATTACCGTTAATGGCAACGATGTCATCGCTGGATTGAGTTTGCTCAAGACCGATGGACTCTACACAGTCTCATACACGCTCTTAACTGACAATGACGTTCCACTCCAAGGAAGCTTTACTTTTTCTTACAAAGCACCGAGCGTTATATCTTCAGCATCACCTTCCCCAACGATTACACAGACAATTCCACCGGAGACCGTTAATGGCGGAGGCGGAGTCCCAACACTTATCGGTGGTTTGATTATCGCCGCGGTATTGGTTTTTCTTGGACTCTGCTACTACGCCTGGAATATTTTTAAGAAACGATGAGTTCTCCCATTCTCGACTCGCTCACTACGGTCAGCAAATTTCTTGGCATTACTTCAAGCATTTTTACAGTTGGAGGATTGGTCGCTGCTGGCTTCCTGCTTGAAGATAACAAAGGCGATCTCACAGATTCAACGAAGCGGTTCAAGAAAGTGGTCTTTTGGTCATCTCTCGTTTGGGTGATTGCATCTGCCACAAATATTATTTTTTCACTGGCTAATATTTTAAATGTCCCAATTGGACACGCGCTTGATCCCACGACTCTGAAATCCTTCGTCACTCAAATTACTCTTGGGCAATATATGTTTGTTCAAGTTTTGATTGCCTTGTCGCTGGTACTGCTTTCTCAAAGAATGAAGCGTGTTGGCGGCGCGGCGTTAATGGCGCTTCTGGCACTGCTCGGAATCATTCTCCCTGTTTTCCAATCTCACTCGGCTTCCGATGGCTCGCACGCTCTCGCAGTCGGATCCCTCGTTATTCACGTCACTGCACTCACGTTGTGGGTGGGGGGAATATTTGCCCTAGCGCTACTGGATGAGAATGAGAAGGCTCTAGCAGCCCCGAGATTTAGTGCCTTGGCTCTGTGGTCAGTGATCGCCGTTGTTGCCAGTGGGGCGGCAAACTCTTATACGCGGCTTAATTTTATGGCTGCTTGGCATTCAACTTATGCGTATGTCGTTGTCGCGAAAATTGTTCTCACGGTGGCACTTATCTGGGTTGGATACTTACATAGAAAGAATCTTCTACGGCGTGCAAGCGACCTCATTAATTGGAAGGAATTTGCCGAACTTGTAGTTGTTGAGTTATCAATCATGATCGGAGCGCTTGCCCTCGGTACATGGCTTTCCTCAAACCGACCACCCCTTGCGCCTTCATCGGGGAACTTCGATGCGGCTGTCACGGTTGCCGGCCTGCCAATGCCGGCAACGCCCACTCTCACTCGTATTCTCTTTCTCTATAACCCTGATGCGCTATTTATTGGGCTGTTGATCTTAGCTATTGCACTTTATTTTCTCGGAGTTCGTATTCTAAAGAAACGTGGAGATAGCTGGCCAGCGATCCGCTCAATCTCCTTTGTCGCCGGTATCGGCTTTATCGATTTTGCGACAAGTGGTGGCTTTGGCGTGTACGCACACTTTGCTTTCTCATACCACATGATTGCTCACATGATTTTGGGAATGATTGCTCCCATTTTTATTATATTGAGCGCTCCAATTACTCTGGCTCTTCGAACTTTGCCTCAAGGACGCACTCCAAACGAACGCGGAATACGAGGAATGTTAATTGCGGGTTTGCATTCTCCGTTAGTTCGGTTTTGGGTTAACCCAATTGTGGCCTTGGCAATTTTTGATGGTTCACTTTTCGGACTCTATTTCACTTCTCTATTCGGCGGAATGATGGAGAGTCATATCGGGCATTTCGCCATGAACCTTCATTTTCTTCTAGCGGGAATGCTTTTCTTTCACGTCATTATTGGTGTTGACCCTAATCCGAGAAGAGTCCCTCATTTAGTGCGGATTGTGATTCTCTTTGCCGCCATGAGCATTCATGCTTTCTTCTCTGTTGCGCTTATGTCCTCAAGCACCTTGATTGATCATGGTTATTTTGCTCAACTGAAGACTCCCTGGGTTGCCAATCTGTTAGCCGATCAGCGTCTGGGTGGATCTATTGGATGGGCGATGGGTGAGATTCCTATTCTCTTAGCGCTTATCGCAACATTTATTCTCTGGGTTAAAGATGATTCACATGAGGCGAATAGAATTGATCGAAGCACTGAACGGTTAGCAGCGATGGGGCTGCCCGATGATTTAGCTAATTACAACGCCTATCTTGCGAATTTAGCCCGAAAGGACAATCGAGATGAGTAGTGGAGTATTCGAGTTACCTACAGAATACGAAGATTTGCGCGAGAGCGTTAAATCCCTTGCTGAAAAAGAGATTGCGCCTTTCGCTCACGATGTCGATGAAAATTCTCGATTCCCGCAAGAAGCATTTGAGGCATTGCAGAAAGCTGGACTCGCTGCAGCGCATGTGCCATCTGAGTTCGGTGGCGAGGGAGCCGATGCACTTGCCGTCGTAATTATTGTGGAGGAGGTCGCTCGAGTGTGTGGCGCTTCCTCGTTGATCCCTGCTGTAAATAAATTGGGATCCTTACCTCTCATACGGGATCGCTACCTCTCATTCTTTCTGGTTCGCGAGAACAAAAAGAACGTTGGCTTCGCCCATTAGCAGCGGGTAAGGGATTTTCATACTGTCTTTCAGAATCTGAAGCCGGATCCGACGCTGCTGCTCTTAAGACAAAGGCGGTACGGTCAGGGGAAAATTGGATAATGAGGGGTAGCAAAAAATGGATATCAAACGCTGGTTTTTCTGATTTTTACACGGTCATGGCCTCGACAGATGTTGCGAAGGGCGCGCATGGAATTACTGCTTTCGTTGTGGAGAAAAGTGACCCTGGAGTTTCTTTTGGCGCTCACGAGAAAAAGATGGGTTTTCGTGGTTC
>JAPLBP010000130.1 GCA_026392695.1 Actinomycetota bacterium
AACAACGATGCCTTCTTCAACGGCAGCGCGTGTAGCAGAAATCGCATCCTCAAGACGGTGCTTCTTCTCTTTCAATTCAACTTCAGTATGAGCGCCGACCTTGATGACACATACGCCACCGGCAAGCTTGGCAACACGCTCTTGCAACTTATTGCGATCCCATTCTGAATCAGTAACTTCAAGTTCGTTACGAATTTCAGAAACGCGAGCAGCGACAAGTGCCTTATCTCCCGCACCATCTACCAAAGTTGTTGTGTCCTTGGAGATAACGATGCGACGAGCGCGACCGAGTACTTCAAGCCCAACTTGATCGAGCTTCATTCCGACCTCAGAGGAAACAACGGTTGCGCCAGTAAGAATGGCAATATCTTGCAACATAGCCTTACGACGATCTCCGAAACCAGGTGCCTTCACAGCAGCAGAAGTAAATACTCCACGCATCTTGTTTACAACAAGAGTTGAGAGTGCCTCTCCCTCGATGTCTTCAGCAATGATCAAAAGTGGCTTACTTGCCTGAGCAATCTTTTCCAAAATTGGAAGAAGCTCGCTCAGTGCGGAGATTTTGTTTCCACTGATCAACACATAAGCATCTTCAAGAATAGTCTCCATGCGATCTTGGTCTGTGACGAAATATGGAGAGATATAACCCTTGTCGAACTGCATTCCCTCGGTGAATTCAAGTTCCAATCCCGTGGTTGATGATTCTTCAACGGTGATAACTCCATCTTTGCCGACCTTGTCCATTGCTTCTGCAATTAGGTCACCAATGGCGCGATCTTGGGCTGAGATGGTTGCAACGTCGGCAATCTGCGACTTGTCTTTTACGACAGTTGCGTTTTCGCGAAGACGATCGGTAATTGCAATAACAGCAGCTTCGATTCCAGCCTTAATGTCCATTGGCTGAGCTCCAGCAGCAAGGTTACGAAGACCTTCCTTCACCATTGCCTGAGCTAAAACGGTGGCGGTGGTTGTTCCATCGCCAGCAACATCGTTGGTCTTGGTTGCAACTTCCTTCACCAATTGTGCTCCCATATTTTCAACTGCGTCAGAGAGATCGATCTCTCGGGCAATTGTTACGCCGTCATTGGTGATGGTTGGTGCGCCGAATGATTTGGAGATAACTACGTTGCGACCCTTAGGTCCCAAAGTAACTTTCACGGTGTCAGCAAGAATGTTGACACCGCGCTCCATTGCGCGACGAGCTTCCTCGTCGAATTGAAGAATTTTTCCCATTTACTTCTTCTCAATCACAGCAAGAATGTCGCGCGCTGAAAGAACTAAGTACTCCTCATTGTTGTACTTAACTTCAGTTCCGCCGTACTTGCTGTAAAGAACAACATCGCCAACTTTGACATCCATAGGAACACGCACTCCATCATCAAAGCGACCGGGACCAACAGCAATAACTGTTCCCTCTTGTGGCTTCTCGGTGGCAGTGTCTGGAATTACGAGACCTGATGCGGTGGTCTTCTCGGCTTCGATAGCCTTAACAACAATGCGATCCTCTAGTGGCTTAATGGCAACGGCCATTTGTTGACTCCTTCTTTAGGTATCTAACGATTGATGGAACTTCCCTCATAGGGCGGCGAACCTTCGGTTAGCAGACTCGACCCTTGAGTGCTAATGCCAAGCCTAGAAGGGTCGTTCTCGCAGGTCAATTTGGCCAACGAACCGAAGGCCTTACTTTTCTAGTGAATGGCTGAATCCAGGATCTCGGCGATTTCCGGTACATCCAACGCTCCCTGAGCAGCGCCCAAAATCATTACCTCAGCGCTATCTACGCTCATCGCCAGATCTCGACCGTTCATGAGGCAGAAGATTCGCCCCGCCGCCCACGCAATCCTCTTGTTGCCGTCTATGAGGGCGTGATTACGCGCGAGCGAATGAATGAGCGAGGCCGCCTTCTCCGAAAATGATGGATACGCATCGTCCCCAAACACAGTGGTCTGGGGCCTTTTAGAAGCAGAATCAAGTAAGCCCATGTCACGAACTCGAAAATCAGGTATCAATGCACTGCCGATTTCGAGCAAATCCTGCAGGGTGAGAAAATCAATTTTCTCGGTCATTTAGAGAGGCGCTCGAGCAATTCGGCATCCTCAGCCGCCACTTTCGCTATTGCGTCCTGAAGTCGAAGACCGCGGCGCGATATATAAACGTCAACAGCAGCTAGCGCTGCTTCTTGCATTGAAATCCCATCTTGTTCGGCCGCTTTACGAAGGGCCTCAGTCTGTTCTGATGAAAGTCGAAGATTCATTGCCATGTGGGAATGGTACCACAGTGGTACCGCCTACAAAATGACCGAGGTCAAACACCAGTTAGATCCGGCGAAAAGTATTTCTCGCGTGAGTACCACTTAACACCATAAATGTACATATTCAACTAGTTAATGTACATTTAACTTATGTCTACGATCTCCCTAAGCGATGCAAGACGGGACCTCCCCACGCTGATCAATCAAGCTCAAGATGGCGCAATTACCATCTCGCGTCACGGAGCACCGGCCGCTGTCCTCATCAGCCCATCGCGATACGAAGAGCTCATGACCTCGCTGGAGGACCTTGAAGATTTGCGGGCAATTGATGAGGCTATGAAAGATCCAGCTCCGAATATTCCATGGGAGCAGGTCAAGCAAGAACTCGGATTGGCGTGAGCCGCTACATCGTCGAATATCGCCCAGCGGCAAAAAAATCACTAGAAAAGATCTCACGAACCGATCAATTACGAATATACGCAGCGATAGAACTCCTTCAAGAAGAACCTCGACCACCGGCATCGATGAAAATCAAAGGCACGGAATATTTCCGAGTCCGAGTTGGAAATTATCGAATACTTTATTCAATCGAAAATCAAAAGTTACTTGTGCTTATCATTGACATCGGCCATCGTCGCGAAATTTATCGGACGGTGAAGTAAGAAGTATTCGAGAGGTCCGTCCTTCGACAGCCTGTTACAGCGCGACAGTAGTCACCGACAAGCTCGAGCTAGCTTGAGCATCTATGCGACTGGGTGGCCTGCCAGCGGCGACCATCAAAGAGCCAAGTGCGGCGACCATCGCGCCATTGTCCGTACACAGCCCCGGAGCTGGAATTCGGAGCCGAATCTTCGCCTTGTCGCAACGCTCTTGAGCCAGACCGCGCAGCCGTGAATTGGCAGCAACCCCTCCTGCAATGACGAGAGAGTCAATTCCTGTTTGCCGGCATGCGGCAAGCGATTTGAGAAGTAAGACATCGACAATCGCTTCTTGGAATGAAGCCGCAACATCAGCCCTGTTGTACTGCGGAGTCGATTCCAAATATCGAGCAACTGCAGTTTTAAGACCCGAGAATGAAAAATCAAACGGCCTTGTTTGCCAATCACTGGACTGTGTGAGTCCACGCGGAAAACTGATCGCTGATGAATTTCCACTAACAGCTTCTCGATCCACAGCGGGGCCTCCAGGAAATCCGAGTCCCATGATTCGGGCAATTTTGTCGAATGCCTCCCCCGCAGCATCATCCATGCTTTCGCCGAGTTTTATTATCGATGAAGTGATGTCATCGACCTGAAGCAATGACGAATGCCCACCACTAACCAGCAACGCGATTGTTGGTTCGATAGGAAGTTCGTGGGTGAGTAAATCGACGCTGACGTGAGCTGCAAGATGATTAACCGCGTAGAAAGGTTTGTCCAAACCCAGCGCCAACCCACTTGCAGAAGCAACGCCAACCAGAAGAGCACCAACAAGTCCTGGTCCTCCGGTAACCGCGATCGCGTCAAGATCTTTTAAGGAAATATTCGATTGCTTTAACGCCGCCTCTATGACTGGGCTAATTGATTCCAAGTGTGCGCGACTGGCAATCTCCGGGACTACACCGCCAAATCGTGCGTGTTCTTCGACGCTAGATGCGATGACATTGGCAAGGAGGGTGCGCCCACGCACAATTCCGACCGCGGTTTCATCGCACGATGTTTCTATTCCCAGTACCAACGGTCCGTGCGTCACGAGAGATCCTTCTTCATCACGACGGCTCGAACACCGGCCGAGTAATAATTATTACGATGAGAAATAGGCTCAAAACCTTCAGATAAATACAAGGGACTGGCTTCGTCATTTCCTTCTCGAACTTCTAAAAAAATGGAAGGAGATTGGCGCTCTAGGGCCCATGCAATTAATTCTCGTAGAAGAGATCGACCTATACCTTGGCGACGAAACTCTTCACTCACCGTGAGAGTGAGGACTTCTGAATCCAATCCGTCATTCGGTGCAAAAACTCCTGCGTAGCCAATCACTTTATTTTCCTCGCTGACCGCTACTAAGTATTTGCGGTTCTTGGGCACACTCAATAATTCTTCTTTGAATTGCCCAACAGACCAGGCATCATTTTTATAGATCTCGCGTTCCATAGACACGACAACTGGAAGATCCAGCGAATTCATTTCTCGCAAAGTAAAAGTCATGAAATGCGCTCGCTTGTAGGGACTGCATCTGGTCGGCGCAAATACATAGGTAAGTCAATCCAATTTTGCGAGTTCTCACTGAGCCGGACCATCGCCACTAAATCAGGAAACACAATGTCGGAATTTGAGCCGATTCCATACTTAATGGCACCTTCACCGAAGATGGGCAGCGAGTTCTTAGAAAGCTCCAGCGGAAATTCAACGGCAGGACCATCAATTCGTTTTCCACTTACATATTTCGCCCAATACACCTCTTTGCGTCGAGCATCCGTAGCAATGATGTAATCGTTTTCCTCTACAACTTGCGCCGCAATCGCATCAAGTGAACAAATTCCGATTACGCCAATTGTCCTGGCCAAAGCAAAGGCTCGAGCAAAAGCGATGCCAACTCGCAACCCTGTATATGGTCCTGGACCCATACCCACGACCACTTGATCTATTGAATTCTGTATACCCAATGCTTGTTGCACAAGCGCAGGTAAAGCATCACCATGCGCGGTGGCTCCGTCTCGACTTCCATGCCATAAAAGTGCGCCTGCATCAACGATTGCAACCGAGGTACGAGAAGTGGATGTGTCTATCGCTAAGGAAATCGTCACAGACTGAATTCCTTCCAGCGAGCCCCAATTCCCACGGCAGAAACTTTCCGTACTTCTAATTCACGATCGATAGTAATTTCAAGGCGCTCTTCGGAAAGTCGCGCGGCCGCTCCGCCCCATTCAACGACAGTGATTGCGCTCTCACGTTCTGTATCCAGATCAAGGTCATCAAGAGAAAGGCTCGGGTTTTCGGAATCCAGAAGGCGATATGCATCCATGTGAATGAGAGTGATAGTTCCCCTATGGACTCGCGATATAACAAAAGTAGGTGAGGTAATTCCTTCAATACCCAATGCGGCGCCGATACCCTGTGTCAAGAGAGTTTTGCCTGCGCCCAGTGGACCGTTAAGCAAAACCAGATCTCCTATACGAAGTTGGGCACCGATACTTTTACCCAATTCGTACATCTCATCCGGGCTTGCGATCTCAATCATGATGCAGCAAGTTTAGTAGGAATAGACGGGTTAAAAAGAATGGAGGCCTGGTTTCCCAGACCTCCATTCAATCGCGTTACTTTTTATTGATAGAACTTCATCAACGGAGCGTTGAAGAGAGGATCTGTGGTCAAGTTCTTTGCCTTACGAATTAGAGTCGCCGTTGCGGCTCCTGACAAGAACTTTCCAGTCGTACCGGCTTCGACGAGTTGTTTCGCCACAACCAAATACTGATCAACGGTGAAGTTGCAGTGATTGGTTCCCGATGCTGCTGGAGTCGAAGTTATCGGTGCACCTGTTGTCGCATCGAAGGTTGTGTAAGCCGAAGGAGTCGTATTCCAGATCGAAAGCAACTTCTTCGCAGGTGATACGTACGACTTAGTCTTCTTGTAAGCAGCTACTGCTGCAGCTTTCTCTGCTGCGTATTGCTTGGCATAAGCCTCTGCAATTCGCATAGATGAGCCTGCAGGAGTAATTGGATCGGCAGAGCCCACCATTGTGATCGTTGGAACGTTGATCTTTCCGGTGTTCGCCTGCAGTGTGTTCATTTTCGCAACTGCGGCCGCATTGGCCTTGGCGCGCGGAGCACCAGGATTCAACGGACTGAGTGCGCCAAGGAGTGCGTCGATAACGGTGTTACCACTGAGCGCCGCATTGAAAACGACTCGCTCATTTGTAACTCTGGCCGCATAGTCGGTCTTGGTATTGTCATAAACAGCACCACCTGCCTGAAGTTCAAGGTCATGAGTTGCAAGCACTGCGAGTCCACCGGCATTCGCTCCGTTTTCAAGTATCGCGAGCGCAGGGCTTACGGCCAATGGGAAGGTCAACTTCAACGCTCCCGCTGGACCTGAAATGGAATCGAAGTGAGCCGATTGCGTAGGCAATCCAGCCATGAGGCCAAGTAGAAGCAAAGCACTTCTAGACGGGACGCCAGCAGCGGCTAGTGCCTTACCGGTATCACTTGAAGTATCTGGCCAAGCACCTGAGGAAACGGCTGCCTGCAATTTACCGAGAACGGTAAAGAACTTAACAAGGTCCGTCATTGATTCGCCATAACCTTGCGCGCCGGCAGAATAATTGCCACCTTTGATCGTTGGATCAAAGAGAACTTTTACTCCCCATAGGAAATCTCCCGCCGCTGTAAGTTCGGCGCCAATGTTGTCAGCAACGCACATAGGCGCTACTGCATCAACTAGCTCTGGGTGAGTCTCCGCAAGCCCTTGCGTAATGAATCCGCCCAAAGACTCTCCCCAAGCAACCACATGCTTTGTCGTAGGAAATTTCGTCTTGAAAGTGCCGATCAATTCGACGTTTGTAGCAATTGCTGAATCAGCATTCCACCCTTGACGAGCAAAACCGGATCCGGCAATGGCGTAACCGTGGCCGAGTAAGTACGAGATTGCCCCAGTGTTATTTCCTACGGCGATAGGTCCAGGCTGTGGCGTGTTATTTACTACATAACCGCCATACCCTGGAATCCCGGCAGGAACATTGACGTTAGGACGATATCCGTGTGAGTACACGACTACCGTTCCGTTGAAGTTACCTGGAACTTTAATTACATAAGGAGCACCATCGCTGGTCACTCCACCGCATGTATTGATTGCCAAACCGCCATCGCACGCAGGTGCTGTGGGCAGTGGATGGAATCGCAACGACCATCATTGTTACCAGTGTCGTAGCAGAGAGCAGTGAAACTAACCGTGATTTCTTAAATCGCATAGTACTCATTAGTTAGGTAGCCCCTTCGCTGGCATGGCAGGACGCGAGTATGTTGATTTCACAACCGCACCCGCTGCTGAATCGGTCGTATACATGGTGTAAGTACCGCCGTTTGGTTTCAGATCTCCGGTTGGTCCATATGTTCCAAACCAGTAACCCGCATAACCAACGTGACTCGTCGCTGAGAAGTTAAGAGGCGTTAAACCCGCGCTTGCGAATGTGGCACCCTTCTTTTCAATGGCAGTGATGAGTGACTTACGAGTGATATTTGGTCCTGCAGCTTTGAGAGCTTGAACAGTTACAAACGCGGTGTTCATGCCAACGAGAACATTGTTGTCGAAGACTGCACCTTTGTTGTACGTGGTGTTGATGTCTTGAAACAACTTGATGTATTCATCAGTTGTGTCCGTAGTCGCAGGTAAAAATGAAGCTCCAGTTGCGTTATAAAGCACACCAGCAGGAACGCCAAGTGCCTTAATAGTCGTCGCGTCTCCGCCGACAGAACCTAGTACCCACTTAGGCGCGAATTTCATGCCCGCTGCAGTTGCAAGAGCTGCACCCGTTGCACTCGATACACCAAATAGAACGACAACTTCTGCGCCACCGGCCGACAACTTTGTAATCCAAGTTGCTGGCACACCAGCGACTCCTTGGGATCCGCTGGCATATGGAACTTTGACTGCGAAGTTGAGTCCAGCTTGCTTGAAGCCAGCTAGAGCATCATCACCGAAGTCATCATCTTGATAGAGCAAACCGATCTTTTTATCTGAATAATTCTCTTTTAGATACTGAGCCATAATTTTTGCTTCTACTATGTAGGAAGGCAACAATGAGAAAGTCGTTGGAAATAACTTCTTGTTTGCGAATCCGCTGTAACCCGTATTGACGAAAAGAACAGGAACTCCTCGACGTCCTGGGTTAACCGCGGCAGCAACTGCTTTGTTATTCGCAGTTCCGAGTGGTGCCAAGAGTGCAAGGACCTTGTCTTTAAGAATTAATTCATTGGTCTTGGCAACTGCGAGGGTAGGAACATACTGGTCATCTTTAACGATGAGAGTTACCTTCTTGCCATTTACGCCACCATTAGCGTTTACATAATCAAAGTAAGCCTTCATCGCTGAAGGGACTTTGTTGTAGCCAGGAGACGCGGTACCTGTCATCGGCAGTGTTACACCGAGCTTGATCTCAGTGCTGCTCACACCAACTTCTAGGTGCGGCGAGAGAGCTTGAGCTGGCATCGCTGACAAGGTCAACCCGCTCGTTGCAATCACAGCAGTGGCTACCAGTAGCCGACCGCGATTCAATCCAAACATGTAAATCCTTCCATCGAGAGTTGAGTTACCTCGTCTACCGATGAGTAACCTCGTGCAAACTTCTTGCCCGAAATTTGCGCCATTGTTCAACTGGTCCATTGGGCACGAGCAAGACCACCAGAATCAACAACGCACTCACCAACAGTCCAGGTAAGTTCGTGGTCACGTTTTCCGAATTGCCTAGGCGACGAGATATCGCGTCGGCAATCTCAGGGGTTGCGACCAGAGTTAGTGCCCCAATAATGACCCCAGAGAGGGTACTTACGCCAGCCAAAACGGCACCCGTTAGCAAGGAAAATGAGAGGGAAAGTGGGAACGCGCTGGGAGAGACCGTACTTATGGTCATCGCCAAGACCCCTCCAGCGAGACCTGCCAAGCCAGAGCTCACAGTAAAGGCCAAGGTCTTCGATTTGCCAATATGAATGCCTGCGAGCTCTGCTGCAACCTCATTTCCTCGCACCGCGCGCCACATACGCCCATATCGCGAGCGCAAAATATTTTGGAGCCACCAGATAGCGATGAGCGCGGCCAGTGCGGCAATCCAGAAATACCATTTGTATTGCGTGAAATCGGCACCCAATCGTGCAGGAGGCGCGCCCACATCAAAAAGCAGACCTTGCTCCCCGCCCAGGATTGGAAACTGGTTAGCGATCGAGGGCAATCCCACTGCTAGAGCCAGAGTTGTTCCAGCAAGGTATGGACCTGAAAGGCGAGCAGCAGCGGTTCCTAAAACAGCGCCCGCGGCTGCTGCTGCCAAAACCGCAATTGAAAAGCAGATCCAGATTGGCAGACCTAAATGTTCATGGGCTAGCGCAGCCGCATATCCCCCGATGGCCAGCATCGCGCCATGTCCCAAAGAAACTTGACCCGAGTAGCCGGTAAGAAGAATTATCGAAGAAATCGCAATGACATACATGGCCAACGTCGCACCTTGGTAAACACGCAACTCATCGACTCGGTTGCCTAATAGGAATAGCCCCACGCCGAGCACAATGAAAAAAAGTAACCTTGTGAAATTTGTACTCTTAATTTTATGCACGACGACCTCGATTCATCCCAATAATTCCTTGGGGACGAACCAACAAAACAATTATGAGCAAAACAAAAGCAGTTATGAAAACGAGGGAACCGCTTATGTACGTCAAAACAAATGCGAGTACGAGGCCAAGCAGAAGGCCACCTAACACAGCACCCAACAAACTATCTAACCCGCCAATCACTGCTGCAATAAATCCAAAAACTAAGAGCAAACTAAAATCGAGAGAGTCGGGAGAAAGCGCACCCGTGCCATTTGGCGTCTGCAATATTCCTGCTGCAGCACCTGCCGCACCGGCGATGGCCCAACCCAAAGTTCTTACGCGATCGACCTTCACGCCCGCGAGGCGAGCAATTTCTGGCGAAAATGCCGAAGCCCGCAGCGAGAGTCCAATATTCGTTTTTGAAAATAGTAGCGAAAGTGCCAACATCAAAGTCATGGCCGAAGAAACGATTACGAGTTTGAGAGGAGAAAAAGCAAGTGTGTGCCCCGAAATCGTGTAACCGATATTTGAGACTGGCGGTCGAATGCTGACGTCGGCATTCCCGACAAACAAACCAAGACCTGCTCTGATCAGCCCAAGAAGACCGAGCGTGGCGATAATTGGAGCTACGCCTGCGATCGGTCCATGTGAAACGCGCCGAAATAGTGTTCGCATAAACACCGAATCAACTGCCGCAGCGATTCCAGCTCCTGCAATCATTGCGATAAATAACGCCAGCCAAAAAGAATGAAATCGCTGAATGCACTCGTAACCAATATAGGTAGAAAGTAGTGCCATGCCCGCCTGCGCAAAATTAACCACGCGCGTGCTTCGCCAAACCAAAACTAGAGCAATGGCCATCAATGAATAAATAGCGCCCGAAGTAATTCCAATTAACACGGTGTTGATGAATTGGTACATGGTCAGTGGCTCATTTCAGTAACCCAAGTAGGCCGCACGTACTTGCGGGTCGGCAATAAGGGATTTCGCTGGACCGCTGGCGGCAATGCTTCCGAGGTTAAGGACAATTCCTATGTCGGCAACTTTCAAAGCGCTCATTGCATTCTGCTCGACCAAAATAACGGTTAGTCCCATCGTGGTGGTGAGGTCGCGAATGTTCTGAAAAATTTGTGCCACCATCAATGGCGCCAAACCCAACGAAGGTTCATCCAAGAGTAGAAGTTCGGGTTGGGACATTAATGCGCGACAAATCGCCAACATCTGACGCTCTCCCCCGGAAAGAGTGTCTGCAGATTGCTTCAGGCGTTCGGCTAAACGCGGGAAATGCTCTAGCAGCTTGTCACGCATTTGAAGGGATCCTGCGCGATCATGACGCCACAGTGCCCCTAATGAGAGATTTTCCTCGACGCTAAGCTCGGGAATCACCGACTTGCCTTCAGAGACATGCGAAACTCCGCGACGAACCAAAAGCTCTGGCTTGGTATGGAGAAGCTCAAAATCCTTCCACTTTGCAGATCCTTGAGCCGAGCGATTTAAACCGGACAACGCGCGCAACAACGTTGTTTTTCCAGAACCGTTCGCACCTATAACTGCTGCGAGTTCTCCAGTCTCTACCCGAAAAGTAATTTTATTTATGGCACGGATCGCCCCGTGATCCACACTTAAGTCGGTTACTTGAAGGCTCATTCGACACCGGTTCCGAGGTAGGCAGCTATTACAGCGGGGTCACGACGTACCTTTTCAGAATCTCCACTGGAAATAACTTCCCCAAAATTCAGTAC
This sequence comes from Actinomycetota bacterium, assembly GCA_026392695.1. Classification (GTDB taxonomy): domain Bacteria; phylum Actinomycetota; class Actinomycetes; order Nanopelagicales; family Nanopelagicaceae; genus QYPT01. The sequence continues at coordinate 11,270 of JAPLBP010000130.1, forward strand.
ATAAATTCGATCGCACACAGACATGACAACATCCATGTGGTGTTCCACAAGCAAAACCGAGCACTGTAATTTCAAATTATGGATGAGTCCGTTCATCCATAAAATATCTTCTTCACCTAAACCACCTGCCGGCTCATCCAACATCAATATCTTCGGCTCGCTGACAAGAGCACGTGCAATTGCTATCCGTTTTGAATCTGGGTAAGAAAGGGAATCGGCTCGACGATGGGCGAAACCTGTTCCGTAAACTCTTTCTAGTGCGAGCATCGCTCTTTCGCGCAATCGCGCCTCATCTTTACTTCGCCCAAAAGCCGCCGAAATAAATCCCGAGTTCGCGAACTTTGTGGCACCAATCATTACGTTTTCTAAAACTGTGAGATCAGGAAAGAGCCCAACACCCTGTAGCGTTCTGGCGATTCCTAAATCCGCTAATTCATGTGTTTTTGGCCAAGCATGTGAGATTCCGTTGAGTGTTAGTGATCCATCGGTTGGCTCCACGATTCCGCAGAGAGCATTGAAAAGCGTCGACTTTCCAGCGCCATTAGGACCGATTACTCCGACGACTTCTTGGCTATACAACTCAAGATAAACATCGCGAAGGGCATGCAGACCACCAAAATCCACTGAGAGTTTTTCTACTGCCAAAATAGCCGAAGGCGTCGTCATCGTGTCACCTGGAGATAAACGCGCGGAACTCGCTCTCCGATTCGAGTCACAATTTCGTAATTAATACTTTGACTTGCAACGCTCCAATCATCGGCCGTATACCCGCCGTCCTCACCTGAAGAAAATATGGTTACCCACTCGCCGGCTTTAGCTTGAGAGGCAGGTCCAAGATCGACAACAAATTGATCCATGGAAACCCGACCAAGAATTGGAGCCTTTTTGCCATGAGATAACACGCCAGCACCAGTTGCAATACGAGGAATTCCGTCCGCGTATCCAATCGCCACAACACCAATGACTGTATCTCGCTCGGTCTGAGCGGTGGCTCCATAGCCAACGTAGCTATGCGCCGGCACCTTCTTCACCAAATGCAATTTAGCTCGCAGCGTCATGGCGGGTCGCAAACCTAGAGACTGGGACGAACCCAAGTTTTCACGATCAGGCGTCAAGCCGTAGGTTGCAATTCCCACACGTACAAGATCAAAGTGCGAAGAAGCATCTACCAATGTTGCGGCGGAATTCGCTAGATGATGTAGCGCGGGTTCCACGCCGACTCGGTTGAGATCATCCGACATCTCTGTAAATCTCTTAAGTTGTTGAGCATTCTGCTCGACTCTTGGTTCATCGGCCCGGGCAAAGTGCGAAAAGATCCCAACTATTTCCACGTCGTCATGTGATTTGCCAATCAATTCAACGAAAGGTTCCCACTCATCAAGAAAACCGCCTCGAGTCATGCCGGTATCCACTTCAATATGAATTCGAGCAGCCCTTCCCGCAATCTGACTCGCAAGCACTATTTCTTCGTAAATCTGAATTGAAGGCACAGCAAGATCAATATCGGCACGTATTGCGCCGAGGAAATCTGACCCGGGAGGATTTAGCCAGCAGAGAATTGGAGCAGTGATACCGGCACTACGCAGAGCGAGTGCCTCCTCGAGCAAAGCCACCCCAAGCCATTGCGCACCAGCCGCTAGGGCAGTTTCAGCAGTCGGGACAAGACCATGTCCGTATGCATTCGCCTTCACGACAGCCATCACTGGCACTCCCGCAATAGCTCTAATCCTCTTTACGTTTGATGCGATCGCTGAAAGATCAACCTCAGCTTCAGCCCGATTAATCATCATTTGCGCTCGACAATAACAATTGCAGAGGCAATTCCAGCGTCGTGCGAAAGAGAAAGGTGAACGTTGGCACCATCTACTAGATCGGCAATGGCTCCACTAAAAATGAAAACAGGTTTTCCAGATTCAGTATTAATAACTTCGGCGTCGAGCCAGGGTAATCCCTTGCCGGCGTTAAGAGCCTTTGCGAGTGCTTCTTTAGCCGCAAAGCGAGCTGCTTGCGATGATAGAGGAAGTGATTTTTCGCGGACCGTAAATAGCCGATCCGTCAGAGCAGGAGTTCGAAGCAGAGATTGTGAGAATCGTTCAATATCAACAACGTCGATCCCGATTCCTTCAATCACGACAGATCTTTCTCACAGGGCAATACTAAGTCAAGAGCGCTGGCTTTCTGAAGGAAAATATCGATCAATTGCGATTATTAACACCAGGAGGGCTCCCCCGATGAATAAACCACCCAGCAAGTCTGAAAGCCAGTGTGTTGATCGATATAAAGAGACTATGCAGACAGAGAAAGTAATTACAAATACCGAACCACTCAACACTCTCCCGTGATAACCATCTTTGTGTGTGTACCTATAAATAAGGTACGCCAACATCCCCCAGGTTAAGAGAGCATTTGATGCGTGACCGCTCGGATATGACAGGGCACCAGGTTGATGAAGTAGGTCCACATTTAATCGAGGCTTAGTGCGACCGATGGCCAATTTGGCTACACCGACAAAAAGGTTAAGTGTCAGCAAAGACAGAATTGCAAGGTTCAAAGGTCGCCACGATTTGAATCGACGAGCAATGAAGAGAGCGGACAAAATCAAAACGGTCGCGGTTAATCCACGGAGCCCGAGGTTGTCAATCTTGCGCAAAAGAAAATTAATGAAATCGCCAAAATTGTGTCTTTTAGCATCCGCAATATTCGCATCTAGTCTTATTAAAGGACCACTAGACATCACTTGCTGCGTGACAAGGAGAAAGCCCAGGAAAAGAAACCCCGACCACCGCAACGCGGTAACCATCTCTCCGCGACGGCGTTGGACCTGCTCCATGAATTATTCGACCGTAACAGATTTGGCAAGATTTCGAGGTTGATCAACATCGTTACCTCGAACAACTGCCATTTCATACGCAAATACTTGCAGAGGTACTGTGGCCAAGATCGGTTGCAGAAGTGACGACGCCGAAGGAATGCGAATAATATGTTCTGCACCTGTTACTTCCGCGCCTTCACGGGCGATAACTATCACGCGAGCACCTCGCGCCTTCACTTCTTGCACATTGCTTAACATCTTCTCATCTAAGCCATGTTCGTGTCCGAAAGGCAAGATAGCAATAACGGGCGTGCCCTCTTCTATAAGTGCGATCGGCCCGTGTTTCAATTCTCCGCCCGCGAAACCTTCCGCGTGCATGTAAGCAAGCTCTTTTAATTTTAAAGCACCTTCAAGTGCTACGGGAAAGCCCACGTGTCTGCCCAAAAATAGGACTGAGTTAGAATCTTTAAATCCACGTGTGAGTTCGCGAAGGGGCTCTACAGTTTCAAGAATCTGTTCAATTTTGGCCGGAAGTTCGCTCATCTCTTCAAAAATTTCACGCACCTGATGGCCAGTCATCACGCCGCGAGTCTGCGCCAGATGAAGACCGATGAGATACACGGCAATAACTTGAGTAAGGAACGCCTTGGTTGATGCAACCGCGATTTCAGGACCTGCGTGGGTATATAAAACGGCATCTGACTCACGAGGAATCGTCGAACTATTTGTATTGCAAACAGCCAAAATTCTTGCACCTAGAGACTTGGCATGACGAAGGGCCATCAGCGTGTCCATCGTTTCACCCGACTGGGAGATTGCAATAACGAGAGTTTGTGAATCTACAAGAGGATCTCTGTAGCGGAATTCGCTGGCTAGTTCGACTTCAACCGTAATTTGAGCCCATTTTTCGATCGCGTATTTTGCGATCATTCCGGCATGAAAAGCCGTGCCACAGGCAAGAACAACAATCTTTTTAAGACTCTTTATTTCATCGTTTGTTAGATGAAGTTCATCCAGAACGATGTGGTCATCGGCATTGATGCGACCAAGCAAAGTATCGGCAACGGCCTTAGGTTGTTCGAAAATCTCCTTGAGCATGAAGTGAGTGAATCCACCCTTTTGAGCAGCACTCGAATCCCAAGTAATTTCATATTCTTTGGGAACAAGCTTGTTGCCCTCGAGATCGGTAATTTCAATGCCGACGGGAGTGATGGTTACAACTTCATCCTGACCCAACTCCACCGCACGCTTCGTGTAGTCAATAAAGGCAGCCACGTCTGATGCTAGGAAATTCTCTTTATTGCCGAGACCAACTACGAGAGGAGAATTTCGTCGAACACCTACAATCACTTCCGGTTGATCAGCGTGAATTGCCAATAAAGTAAAAGATCCTCGAAGCGACTTCACCGCCTCTCGCATTGCAGCAGACAAATCGCCATTATGTGATTTGCGCAAATCACTCAGAAGGTGAGCCACAGATTCAGTATCTGTTTCGGATGTAAAGACATGTCCTCGCGCTTCAAGATCGGCGCGCAATTGAGTGTAATTTTCAATAATCCCATTATGTATGACGGCTAACTTGCCTTCGTTATCAACGTGAGGATGCGCGTTGCGATCTGTTGGTCCTCCGTGAGTCGCCCAACGCGTATGGCCGATCCCACTGTTGGCGACTGGTGGAGTTGCCGTAAGCGCTGACTCGAGGTTTAAAAGTTTCCCTGCGCGCTTTTCAATAAAAAGACGATTGGCGGTTCCGAGGGCAATTCCTGCGGAATCGTAACCTCGATATTCCAGGCGACGCAGTCCTTCAATTAAAGGAGTGATTGCTGATTGTGGCCCTGTGTATCCCACAATTCCGCACACTTTTTACCCCAATTCCTGCAGTACAACCTCTGCCAGGCGACTTGCTACTGAAGAGGCAACGCTATCACTTGAGGCTTCAACCATCACGCGAATCAAGGACTCAGTACCCGATGCTCGCAATAAAACACGTCCTTCATCTCCCAATTCTGCTTCGGCCGCCTTCACTGCGGACGAGATCTTTTCGGATTCACCGAGTCGCTCTTTCGCTACACCACTTACATTAATAAGGACTTGAGGAAACTTTTTCATTGCTCCTGCAAGTTCGGTAGCGCTCTTTCCCGATCGGGCCATTTCTTGAAGCAATGCGAGTGCAGTAAGAATTCCGTCACCAGTATTTGCGAAATCGCGGAGGATGACGTGTCCAGATTGTTCGCCACCAATTGAGAAATCAGACTCGATCATCTTCTCTAACACATAACGATCACCGACTGGCGTTGTAATGACTTCTATTGCCGCAGTCTTCATCGCGATCTGAAATCCCAAATTGCTCATAACAGTTCCGACAATTGTGTTCTCTTTGAGAACTCCACGAGATTTCATACTCAAGGCAAGTATTGTCAGGATTTGATCTCCATCAATATCGTTACCTTCACTATCAATTGCGAGACACCGGTCTGCATCTCCATCGTGTGCAATGCCAATATCGGCAGATGTTTCAAGGACTTTCTCTCTTAGCGCATCCATGTGCGTAGAACCGCAGCCGTCATTGATGTTCCAGCCGTCAGGATGATTAGAAATGGCGATTACCTCAGCACCGGCTCGACGATACGCCTCGGGTGCCACAGTTGAAGAGGCACCGTTTGCACAGTCAACGACAATCTTTAGTCCTTTGAGGGGGGTGTCCACAGATGAGAGCAAATGTTCGAGATATCGAGTTCCTGCTATTACATCGTTGATTACGCGACCAACATCTCGACCAGTTGGGCGATCCCATGGTTCACCTATGCGGTTCTCGATTGCGATTTCCAACTCATCATCAAGTTTTCCGCCGCCACGAGCAAATATTTTTATTCCGTTATCGGGCATTGGATTGTGCGAAGCGCTAAGAACTACACCTAAGTCGGCATCGCTTTCAGCCACGAGAAAAGCAATCGCAGGAGTCGGAAGAACTCCAACACGATAGACATCCACGCCAGCACTAGTTAGTCCAGCAATTACAGCCGCTTCAAGAAAATCTCCTGAGGCACGCGAATCTTGACCAACAATTGCACGAGGACGGGCTTTCGTGGAGCCTAAACTCTCAATAAGAATGTGCGCGGCAGCGACAGCAACATCAAGTGCGAGTTCTGCCGTGAGATCACGATTGGCTAAACCACGAATTCCATCGGTGCCGAAGAGCGCCATATTCGCGGATTAAATATCGAAGATGTAAATTATCGCTTGCTGTACTGCGAGCGCTTACGGGCTTTCTTCAGTCCGTATTTCTTTCGCTCAATAACACGCGAGTCACGAGTAAGGAAACCGGCCTTCTTAAGTGCTGGGCGGTGTGCTTCTTCATCGATTTGATTTAGTGCGCGGGCAACTCCGAGACGAAGTGCTCCGGCTTGGCCAGAAACTCCGCCGCCATCGATGCGTGCGAAAACGTCGTAACCATTTTCGGCACCTACGGTGCGAAATGGTTCGGAAACTAATTGTTGGTGAACTTTGTTTGGAAAGTAGTTAGCAAGTTCTTTGCCGTTTACAACCCAGCGACCTGTTCCAGGAACAAGGCGAACACGTGCTACAGCCTCTTTACGTCGACCTGTTCCGCCACCTGGTGCCTTGATTGCTGGGCGGTTGGTTGCTGCGGCAGGAGTTGATGAAGAGTAAGAAGTTGGTACTTCGTTCTCATCGGTATCTAGATCGTCAACTACAGAATTTTCAGACATCATTTATAAGTTCCTCTACTTAACGATCTGTGAGACTTGGTCAAAAACATATGGAGTTGGAGCTTGTGCTGCATGTGGGTGATTTGGACCCGCATAAACCTTGAGCTTGGTTGCAACAACTTGGCCAAGGCGGTTCTTAGGCAACATGCCCTTGATCGCTTTTTCTACGGCGCGTGTTGGATGCTTCACCAAAAGATCGCCGTACACGGTCGACGTTAAACCGCCTGGGAAACCTGAGTGCTGATGTGCGAACTTTTGCTTTGTCTTCTGGCCAGAAAGTGCGACCTTCTCGGCGTTGATGATGATGACGAAGTCGCCCATGTCCATGTGTGGTGCGAAGGTGGCCTTGTGCTTGCCGCGCAGTAACACGGCAGCGTGGGTAGCAAGACGTCCCAATACGACATCTTCAGCATCGATGACGTGCCACTTTCGCACAACATCTGACGGCTTTGGACTAAATGTACGCACGGTCTTGCCCTCGCTTCTACTTAAACAATTTTGCCGAAAAAGCGCCTTTGTGGCGCAAGAGGGAAAGAGTACCCGTGAGGGCACTAGTGGGTCAAAACAGGGTGAGTTATTCACCCCAACACTCCAAAAAAGGCCGATTTTGCCTCTAAAACCGCATTAATTGACTCCTCATCATTGTGCCGTGAGGTTATTCACCCCTTCCTTTCATCCACCCTTTTAGTCAAATTTCGTGTCCAACCGAGTCTTTCAATCGATCCTGCCTCCATGGGAAGTTGGCAACATGTCTGGATTGCTTCACTCGAAATGCCTCCTTGGATTGAGAGAAAAATCCATCTTAAGCACGGAGTAAGTACTCGAGATATTCGCCAACTCCTCGTTTGCAATGCGAGTTTGTTAGGTACACATGTGTCAAACGTCGAGCATGGTTCGCGCATGCTTGTGTACGTCGAGATCTCCGAAAGGAAATATTTGATTGCCTACGTAGATCTACTAAGCAGTGATTACTCTGCGTGGTCGATAAGAACAGCGCGAATCACTTCTCAAATACCGATGCTTGGGAGATAATTAAATATGAGTGAAAATCTTAGAAAAGTGAGAACGGAAGCAGATTGCCTTAGAGACGATGCTAGCGATCCCCTTCTTGCTCTACTTGACGACGAAAATGTGAGCCTTGCAGAAATCTTTGAAACCTTCGGAATAGATCCGATACCCGCAACATCGAGTCGAGAATTGAATAAATAAATATTTCTTAATGCTCAAAGACTGGCTCTGGACTTTCATAAACCTGCCCATTTGCCCCAAAAATCAGGTATCTGGTGAACCCCCGAGTGAACCAGCGATCATGGGTCACCGACAGCACCGTGCCCTCATATCGCCCAAGGGCATGCTCAAGACTTTCGGCACTCGCAAGATCTAAGTTGTCCGTTGGCTCATCTAGAAGCAACAGTGTCGAGCCGGAGAGTTCTAGAAGAAGAACTTGAAAACGAGCTTGTTGACCACCTGAAAGTGACGAGAATTTCTGCTCGGCCTGCTGGTGAATTTCATACCTTCTCAAAACACTTTTTGCCGGACCTAACTGAAGAGAATAATTTTCCCAAAGCAGTTCAAGCAAAGTTTTGCTCATGAATTCAGGGTGAGAATGCGTTTGCGCAAAATAACCCGGTTGCACCCGCGCTCCAAGTTTGAAAGTTCCCGAATATTTAACGTTCTTGTCTCCGGAGATCATTCGCAAGAAGTGCGACTTGCCGGTTCCATTCTTACCAAGAACGGCTACGCGATCACCAAAAAAGACTTCAAAACTAAAAGGCTCAGTGAGCCCCGAGAGCGAAAGATTTTCAAAGGTAAGTGCGCGCAGGCCCGTGCGCCCTCCACGCAGACCAACTTGAACATCTTGCTCGATTGGTGGGGCTTCTGGTGCTCCTGCTTCTTCAAATTTACGAAGTCGAGTTTGCATCGCGCGATACTTGGAGGCCATATCGGGGCTACTAGCCGCCTGCCATTGAAGAGTACGTACCAGTTCTTTGAGGCGGGTATGTTCTTGCTCCCAACGAAGTAACAACTCCGCAAACCGTTCGTTTCGTGCACGGCGGGCATCGTGCCATGTGGAAAATCTTCCACCGTGAATCCACGCAGTATTGCCATTCGCGC
>JAPLBP010000129.1:0-2238 GCA_026392695.1 Actinomycetota bacterium
TCGCCTCTATACAGGTTTCTGCAACGATGATGAGTCCGATTATTTGGATACTGTTGCCACTGACATCAGCGCAATTCGAATTAATGGACTCGGACGTTCAATATCTCCGGTTGCAGACTTTAAAGCCTTTATTCATCTCATCAAAGAGATAAGAGAATTTCGCCCGCACGTTATACACACACATACCGCCAAAGCTGGCGTTGTAGGGCGCATCGCATCACTCCTATCTGGCAGACGCTCCGTTCGCGTACATACTTTTCACGGTCATTTGCTTCATGGGTATTTTGGAAAGTTCAAAACTTCACTTGTCATTGTCGTAGAGAAATCCCTTGCCTCTTTTACCCATCGGCTACTGGCAGTGGGTGAACGGGTCATGAAAGATTTGTTAGAGGCGGGGATTGGGAGTGTCGATAAATTCTCCGTTATGTCGCCGGGCCTAGAACTTGAAACTTTGCCTTCTCGCGAATTCGCTCGCTTGGAACTCGGACTTGATCCGACACAAATTTATTGCGCCTTCATTGGTCGCATCACACACATTAAAAGGCCTGATCGATTTCTCGATGTTGTTGCTGCCCTAAAGAAGGAAGGTGTCGCGCTCCATTTTGTCGTTGCCGGTGATGGCCAACTTCTTGAAGAGTGCAAATCGCGAGTTACAAAAGATTCCCTATCCGTAACTTTTCTGGGATGGCGCTCGGATATAGAAACAATTTTGGCGGCCTCCGACATGGTTGTTTTAACCAGCGATAACGAGGGAACTCCGTTGTGTCTTATACAAGCGGGAATGGCTCACCTCCCGGTTGTTTCCACGCGCGTTGGTTCCGTGCCGGAAATTATCGCCGATGGCGAAACTGGTTTTGTTGTTGACTTATCCGTTGAAGCACTTGCGGAAGCGCTCTCAACGTTGGTCCAAGAAGCCACTCTCAGAAGTGAAATGGGAATAAAGGCGTACGAATACACGATGGCTCGATATGGTGTTGCCCGGCTAGTTAAGGACCATCAAGATCTTTACGTGAAGTTACTTAACGATCGAGCCAAGTCCTAGCCCAGAGTTCCAGCGAGAGCATTGGCCAGAGAAGATTGTCGCGATCACGCCCCGACATATGTTCTTTTAATACCTGATCCACCTGAGTTGGAACAAACCACCCACGACCTCGAGCAGTTGGATCGGTCAGCAAGTCATAACTCATTGTGCGAAGACCTGTCCGCAACCAATCTGCCCGAGGAATAGCAAAACCCATCTTGGGACGATCCACTAAGGAAGCCGGGACCAGAGAGCGCGCGATCTCCTTGAGGATGTGTTTTGTTTCGCGGCCCTTAACTTTGAAAGATGAAGGCAGTTTGGTCGCCCACTCCACTAGATCGACATCCAAGAGCGGTGAGCGCAGTTCAAGACTATTGGCCATCGTCGCCATATCTGCCTTAACAAGAAGATCTCCTGGCAGATAATTTTCAATATCAGATCTCATCATTCGCGATAAATCATCTCGTGAGCCACTTCGCTGAAAAGCTGAGACAAATTCATTAGATGCAAGGTCTGATCGATAATCATCGTTGATTAATTTCTTCAACTCCCGAGATTGACCAAGGGAGAGGACGGACTCATAACGATGCGCCAATGATGAATGTGCTTCCACTTGAGAAAGAATTCGTCTCAGTTTTCTGCTGCTTATCTTCGCCGTTATTGATGGACTCTTTGCGATCGGTGAGGCAAGAGCTAGTAAGGCGTTGACTTTCTGCATTGCTGGAGCGGCTAGATAGCGGTCATACCCGCCAAAGACTTCATCTCCCCCATCACCACCGAGGGCTACGACGACTTCACGTCGCGCAAATTGAGACAACATGAAAGTCGGAATGATAGATGAATCTGCAAAAGGTTGATCAAGGGTCGAAGATAATTTCTGTAACAGAAAAACAGGATCTGGCGTAACTCGTTCCTCGGTGTGATCGGTCCCCAAGAAATCCGCAACGGAACGCGCATATCCAGATTCGTCATAACGAGAATCATCGAAACCAATTGAGAAAGTTTTTACTTTTGAAGTCGTCAACTCTGACATGAAGGCGGTTACTACTGTTGAATCAAATCCACCACTCAAAAACGAACCAAGTGGTCGCTCAGAAATCAGTCTTCGATCTACTGATTGCTTAATCAAACGCTTTGTCTCGGCGAGCGCGTCATCAAATGAAATCGCATTTTCGCTTGAAAAATCTGGCTTCCAATATTGCGAAACACTCCAAGCA
>JAPLBP010000129.1:2303-6438 GCA_026392695.1 Actinomycetota bacterium
AGCACCATCACGCCAGATGCCTAAGCTCGCAGGAGGAAGTTGGGCGATCTCTTCATAGGCTGAGCGCGGGGCATTCAAATATCCAAATTGCATTACTTCTGAAATTGCAGCTTTGCGAAGGGTGGTTTTTACGCCCGCTGCATGCAGGGCTTTCACTTCCGAGGCGAAATGCAAGGTCCCATCCGCTGAAAGTGAGTACCAAAGGGGCTTTTTACCCATGTGATCCCTGGCAAGAACCAATGAGCCAGCCTGACTATCCCATATCGCGAGTGCAAACATTCCTCTAAGTTGTTTCACGAAGTCGTGGCCGAATTCTTCATACAGATGCACAATTACTTCTGAATCGCCTTGAGAACGGAACTTGTGCCCCTTCTCGACCAAGATTTTTCTTAATTCGCGATAATTGTAAATCTCTCCGTTAAAGACCAAGTGAATCGCGTCGCTCTCGTTGCTGACCGGTTGTTGACCCGTACCCACATCAATGATCGCTAGGCGACACATTCCGAGCGCGACATTTTTGCCAAGAAATCGTCCTCGCTCATCGGGTCCGCGATGATGAATACTTTCTAGACATTTCTCCAGTGCGACTTGTGCTGGAGCTCCGGGACCAACTCCTCCTACGATTCCACACATAACTAATTAATCAGTGACCGTTGGACCGTTAGCTACGCTTTGGCCATACTCTTTCAACCAATTAATAGTCTCCGTCAAGGCAATCTCGAAATCAGTAGGGACAATGTTTGGAAAAAGTCTCTTAAGTAGAACTGGATCATTTTGAGAATCTTTCACATCTCCGGCACGAGGCGGCAAGAAGTTGACACGCAGATCTGGAAAATGAACACGGAGCATGTCTATGGTTTGAATGAGCGTGATCCGATTTCCAAACGCCAAATTTATTGCTCCTTCATGTGTAACTTTTCGCTTCATCCCATCAAGGCAGATATCCAAAACTGTTTTCACATAAGTAAAATCTCGGGATTGCGACCCATCCCCGTACACATCGATCGGCTCACCTTGCATGGCTTTCCAAATCCATTTAGGAATTACGGCTGCATATTCATGATCTGGACGCTGACGCGGACCGAAGACATTGAAGAATCGCAGAAGAGTAATTGGCACTCCATAAGCCGATCCGTACGCCTGCATGTATCCCTCGGCCGAAAGCTTGCTCGCGGCATAGGGAGTCATAGGCGCTAGCCACATAGATTCATCCTTCGGCAACGTACCGTTTCTGCCATACACCGAAGAGGACGAACTGAAAAAAACATGCGCTCCGGTTGATCGAGCAACTTCCAAAACATTAAGTGTGCCGGTCGCGTTTACATCATGTGTCGCCACCGGATTCTTCAAGGACCGCGGCACTGATCCACGTGCACCTAAGTGAAAAATCACTTCCGCATCAGCGAGGGCAAGACCAAGTGGGACTTGGTCAACAAGTGAGAGATGATGAAATTCGCAAATATCTGGATTGATATTGCTGGCCAATCCTGTTGAGAGGTCGTCAACAACCGTAACCTGGTGTCCTTTTTGAGCGAGGGCAGCGACCAAATTCGACCCTATAAATCCAGCGCCGCCCGTCACCGCTACATGTGCCATGCGCCAACCCTATCAAGGGCTTTCATACTTCTATGATCGCTTTCATAGCAACTACACAGGGACTTGGCTGGCTTTTTTAAGGTGAAGTAGTTGAGAATGTACACATGAATACAACATTGATTAAGCGCGCCACGGTCGTTGCCACTGCACTTTCGCTAATAGGAGCAATTGCTTTGGCCCCTGCCAGTATGGCTGCCACAACTTCCCGTTACATCACGATTTCAGCCGATGGCACCGTCAAGGTTGCACCCGACGCGGTTCGAATTAACGCCACTTCCACAACAGTGGCTGCCACAACAAAGGAAGCTCTCTCGGCTACGGCTTCAACATCGGCAGCTGTGCGGGCAGTGATGCTTGCCAATGCAATCGCCGCTAAAGACATTGCGTCTCAAAGCATTACGGTTTATCCAGAATACAACTACACCCAAGACAAAGGACAGGTTCTAGTTGGATACCGCGCGAGTCAGAGTTTCGTTATCACCATTCGTAAAGCCAGTACCGCGGGTGTCATTGTTGATTCAATTGTCACGGCCGGCGGCGATAATTTTCAACTCAACGGTGTGACCCCTTTTGTTCTCGATTCAACAAAGTCCATCATCACTGCTCGTACCCTTGCAGTGAAGAACGCGAAAGCAAAAGCAAGCTCTTATGCATCTCTACTCGGAGTGAAACTCGGCAAAGTTAACTACTTGATTGAGAATTCAGCTCCTGCGCCTTATCCGCCAATGATGGGCGTTGCAAAAGATTCTGCTGGGGCAACTCAAGTTGATCTTGGACTTCAAGATGTAACGGTTTCAATCGCAGTGCAATGGGCACTCATTTAACTTAGTTATCTTCCAGAAACTGGCCTATCGGAGCCCTCAACAGTGGCAAAAGTAGGCCAGTTTTACTGCGCTCGTTAATATCGGTACGATTTGCGAGCCTTTAACGTCCCCATCGTCTAGGGGCCTAGGACATCGCCCTTTCACGGCGGTAACACGGGTTCGAATCCCGTTGGGGGCACGAAGGGGTCAGAGGTATAACTCGGGAGGAGACTTCCAAGGCATACAGTTGGCTCTGAGGAAACTTCAGGTCGAGTGATCGACCGGAAACCTCGGTTAGGCCCAGTAGCGCAGTTGGTTAGCGCGCCGCCCTGTCACGGCGGAGGTCGCGAGTTCAAGTCTCGTCTGGGTCGCAAAGGTTGGGAGCTGGACATCTTCGGGTGACCAGCCTCGAACTTTTTTTAGGCTCGGTAGCTCAGTTGGTACGAGCGCGCGACTGAAAATCGTGAGGTCGACAGTTCGATCCTGTCCCGAGCCACTTAGAAGAGGCAGGTCATACGCCTATTTTCTTTTCTTTCACTTATTTATTTGGTTGTAAATCATTCAAACTGCTAAGTCTTTGCTAACCACTCCAATCGGGACAAATAGTTCCCTCCCTCTGGTTGCGCCACCAAATGATTCATGACCAATTGAGCCCTTGAATTTATACTTTTCCAATCTTAAGTTTCGTAACGAGTTCTTTTTTTAAAATTCTTCCCCCTTTAAGGCGAAGGGAATATTTTAATATGTCAGATAAAGAAGCGTATGCCGAAGCAAAGGCCGCGAGGGCTAAAGCGAAAGCTTTGCGTCCGTGGTACCTGAAGAAACGTAATTGGGTACTCGCTTTCATAGCAATATCAATAGTCGCCTCCGCGCTCTCAAGCAAGAATTCACCTACGACAGACGTCGTAGCAAGCTCTCAAATTTCCTCTTCAAGCGATAATTCGGTTTCCTCGAACTCAAGCGAATCGGGTGGCCAAAGAAACGCCCGGAATTCCGCAAAAGATTATCTTTCATCGTCAGCTTTTTCACGGAGCGGACTGATCAAACAACTTGAGTTCGGAGGGTTCAGTACATCGGATGCCACGTATGGCGTAGACGCTGTGAACGCGGACTGGAATGACCAAGCTGCAAAATCAGCCAAGGATTATCTTGACAGTTCAGCTTTCTCTGAAAGCGGATTGGTCAAACAACTTGAATTTTCCGGCTTCACTACCGTGCAAGCAACCTTTGGAGTGAACGCTCAAAATGCGTTTCACGCCGTCTCAAGCCGCATACGGCGCGAGCGCCAACGGCTTGTAGTCGCTACATGTCGGGGAAGGGTAACTTCAATACCCAAAGCAAGAAACTCCGGGTCGGTGACCACTTTCTCGAAGCCAAACGAAACCTTCCCTGCCCGTTAAATATTTAGGCGCGCGAAAATACTTGAGACCCTGAATGGGGGGCACAGCATTGCGACCTTTGAGATATTCGAATGAAGTCTGGTCATGATTTCCGACTGGCGACGTATCGCGCATGACAATTGAAACTCCCGTGTTAGGCTAAAAATATGGAAAACAAATATTGTGATTGTGGAGACCCTTTTCAGATCCACGAATCAACTGACCCCAGATGCTCCAAAGTTCGTGGAGTGGTTCGAAATAATCCGTCATCTTTGCCAATGGAGAATGAGGAACAAGAGTCAGAACTTCTGGAACTGACGAGAAAAGTTTCTAGCCTTGCCGGATCGTTAAGCGGAG
>JAPLBP010000111.1 GCA_026392695.1 Actinomycetota bacterium
GCAATTCACGTAATTCTGGGGTCGAGACATATTCCAATTGGGCCTCAGTTATTAGTACGGCAGGGTGCAGAACGATAACTCCGCCAGGCAAATCCTCCATGATGAAGCGACGATTGCTGTGTCCAGGCAACACCACTCGGCTTCGCTCATCAGTGGTTACAAAGTTCGCTGCAGTTTGCATCTCCATTCCCTGAGAGTATCACCCATTTGCCCATATTGGGAATGTGGGCACACATGTAATCTGTCTAAGGCAGGCCTCATAACCTTAAGGCGAACCTTTAGCAAGATTCTTCATTGCTCGTGGGATCCTGAATACACTCCCACCATGAATATCGCATCATTAGCCGCTGAATATGAAGCATCTACCCGATACGCCGCCGACATCATGGCGAGCCTCTCCGACGCGGATTTAGACAAGCACAAGCCAGATGGCTGGTCTCCTCGTCAGGTGATTCATCACCTCGCAGATAGCGAAGCACAGTCATATGCCCGACTTCGCCGCTTGGTAGCCGAACCTGAAGGAACAACTATTCAAGGTTACGACGAAGGCGCTTGGGCAGAAAGTGCAACCCTGGGCTACAAAGTTTTGCCAATTGAAAACTCCGTCGCTGTTTACTTATCCGTTCGTGCGGCGTCTCTAGATATTTTGAAGAGATTGAGCGAATCTGATTTGGAGCGAAGCGGAGTTCATACAGAAGCTGGTCCGTATTCGATCGCACGTTGGATAAAGACATATTCGGGACATCCACGAGATCATGGTGATCAGATCAAAGAAGCTCTGGCATAAATATGAGTATCGCTTCATATCGCCACGCCACGTTGGATTGCCCTGATCCCGTTGGACTCGCTACTTTTTATGCGGAACTTCTTGGGTTAAAAGTCGAGCCATTGGGCGACATGAAGCCAGAAGACGTCACGTGGGTGCGCATTCAAGATGAAAAGGGTTTTCCAATTATCGGATTTGCGCGAGTTGAGAATTATGTTGCCCCGACGTGGCCGGAAGGTCCAGTGCCTCAACAATCACACCTTGAATTTAGCGTGACTGATCTTGAAGTTGCCGAAGCGCAAGCTATTGCTATCGGCGCGAAAAAGCATGAATTCCAGTCAGGTGAAAACTATCGGGTCTATGTAGATCCAGTCGGACATCCTTTTTGTTTAATACTTAATTACAACGACTAAGTATTAAAACTAGTATTTAGGACGGTCCCATCCAGGACGCGCTTTACTACTTCCTGCAGTGGCTCGACCATCACGTGTGCGATACACGATTGGTGGGCGGAACACGTATCCAATCGGCGCGCTAAGGGCGTGAACCAGACGAGTAAATGGCCAGATGATGAAAAGGCTCATACCGATTACGGCATGAATTCTGAAAGCTAGCGGTGCTTGTTCCATCAAACTGCCATCTGGTTGAAATAGGAGAATCGACCTGAACCACGGGGAGACTGTTTCGCGATAGTTATGTTCGTGACCTATCACTCCTGCGCTGGAAAGGGTCGCGGAGCATCCGGCTAGCAAGGTCGCGATCAAGAAGACATACATTGTTTTATCGTTTTTTGTCGTTTCGGCAAAGACCGTTGAAGTCGTTCTGCGTCGATAGACCAACATCGTTATTCCACTCAGTGTTGCGACACCAGCGAAACCACCCATACTGATTGCACCGAAGTGATACATCTCCTGACTTAATCCAATTGCATCAGTCCACTTCTTTGGAATTAATAGTCCGACGATATGTCCTCCAATAACTGCAAAAAGACCAAGATGGAAAAGCGGACTGGCCACTCTCAACATCGAGCCTTCATAAATTTGCGAAGACCGAGTGGTCCAATTGAATTTGTCATATCGGTAACGCCAAACCAGACCAATGACGAAAGAGCCGATGGCAACATAAGGCATAACCGACCAGAGCAAGATACTTTGTGATGTCATATTCGTACCCCATCCGCTACGAGCGACGATGTGGCTGAGAATGGCTGAATCGCAATGGTGACGGCGCCACTGAGCCCAACAAACTCTTGTGGGGGACCGCTCAAAGCAAGCGCTTTAGCCCGTTCAGCAATTTCCGCAGTCATGGGTGGCAGCGTTGCGACTACTGCGTCTAATACGTAGGCGTAGAAAGAGTTTGCTGAATGAAGGGCATCTCGAATAAGTTCGATCGGAGCTCGGTGCTCTCCGAGTAATAGGCTGCCTTCTACAGGGTCCACTAAGGCTGCGAATTCAAGAACGACAGCCAAGTGGTCTGGTAGTTCTTCATCGGAAATATCAATGTTGGCATCTTTGTATTTTTCTTTGAAATAGATGAGCGCCATACCTCGATTTCGTGTATCGCCATGTGTCCATGACGTTAGAAAGAGAGAACAACGACGTCTCATGTCGAAAATCTCAACGTAATGGCGCTGAATTTCATCTAGTGTCATCTCTTTGATCGCAACTAGGAAATTGTCAAAAGGCGATCGATGATGAGGTGCTAAACCAGAGATGCTCTTTTCCAATTCCGACAACTTCTGCATGAAATTTTCATCTGGATAGATGAGAAGAGACGAGGCAACTAAGCGCGCTGTTGCGGTCGTCATTTTGTCTGCCGATCTTTGAGAATATGAAAGTTCTCGATAGTTACCGGTACTGGATTGCCCGACGCGCGTCCAAATGGTCCACCGAACGACTCAACACCTTCGACTCCATCGAGGGAGCAACCCATCTCTTCGAGTTCCTTTGCTTGCTCCGAGTGTGCCGCTGGGATCACATATCGATCCTCGTACTTAGCGATTGCGAGCAAGCGATACATCTCGTAGATGGTTTCCTGAGTCATCCCAACGCTCTCGGGAATCCAGGCTTGTGGTTCGCGACCCAGATTGATGTCGCGCATGTAAGAACGCATGGCCGAAAGTTTGCGTAGCGTGCCCGTGATTATTTCGCTGTCACCTGCAGTAAAGAGTTCAGCAAGGTATTCAACTGGAATACGCAATGCCTCAATGGCGCCGAAGAGATTGCCTGCTTCTTCTCCGTCGTGACCAGTCTCCTTGAGCACGTCAACGATGGGCGATAGTGGCGGTACGTACCAGACCGAAGGCATGGTGCGATATTCGGGGTGCAACGGAAGGGCCACTTTGTAAATCTTTGCCAATTTGTAGACTGGAGATTTCTGCGCGGCCACTAGCCAATCCTCTGGGATGCCTTGAGCGCGAGCGTTCTCCAAGACTTCTGGATCGTTAGGATCCAAAAGCAAATCCATTTGCGCTTCGTACAAATCCTTGTCATTCACAACAGAGGCTGCAGCTTGCACTTTATCTGCGTCGTATAGGAATAGACCAAGATAGCGCAGCCTTCCTACGCATGTTTCGGAACAGACGGTGGGCATTCCGATTTCGATGCGTGGGTAGCACATTGTGCACTTTTCGGCCTTGCCAGTTTTGTGATTGAAATAGATTTTCTTGTAGGGACAAGCAGAGACGCACATTCTCCAACCTCGACATTGCTGTTGATCAACCAGAACGATTCCGTCTTCTGCTCGCTTGTACATCGCCCCTGAAGGACAAGCAGCAACGCATGCCGGGTTGATGCAGTGTTCGCAGATGCGGGGGAGGTAAAACATAAAGGTCTGTTCGAACTCGAGCTTTACTTTTGTCGTGACATCTAGCGCAAGTTTTTGAAGAATCGGATCCTTCTCGATATTTGCCGGACCGCCGCCAAGATCGTCATCCCAGTTAGCAGACCATTCGATTTTCATTGGCTTGCCTGTTAACAGAGATTTAGGGCGAGCCACTGGAGTCTGCTGTCCGAGAGGGGCAGTTACGAGATTGTCGTACTCATAGGTCCAGGGTTCGTAGTAATCCTTGATGTTGAGCATGCGAGGATTTGAGAAAATGGAAAGCAATCGACGGGCTTTACTGCCACCCCTGAGTCGCAACTTCCCATTCTTGGTACGAACCCAACCGCCTTTTGCTTTCTCTTGATCCTCATATCGACGTGGATAGCCTTGACCGGGTCGCGTTTCCACGTTGTTAAACCATGCATACTCAAGTCCTGATCGATTGGTCCACGCTTGCTTGCACGTGACCGAACATGTGTGACACCCGATGCACTTATCAAGGTTCATCACCATGCCCATCTGGGCCATGACCTTCATTAGTACTCCACATCCTGTGATCGGCGACGAATCACTGTGACTTCATCGCGCTGGTTGCCAGTTGGTCCGAGGTAGTTGAACGCAAATGTGAGTTGCGCGTATCCGCCGATAAGGTGCGTCGGTTTAAGCATCAAGCGGGTGAGTGAGTTGTGAGGTAGGCATCCTGTGTGAGACGCATGCTCTTGCGACGACGACTCCGTTGCGGTTGTACGCCTCAATCCATTCATTGTCTTTGACACCGATCGTCTCTGCGTCTTCTACACTCATCCAAATTTCCTGACCACCGCGCGAAAGTGAGAGCATAAAAAGATTGTCTTGATATTCGGAGTGAATTGACCATTTGGAGTGAGGGGTTAAGTAGCGAACAGTGACCTCTTTCTCAATCCCGTTGGCTTGGTTGCCGAAGATTCGGTGCATATTAAGCGGAGGACGAAAGACGGGGAGTTGTTCTCCCAACTCGCTCATCCAATCGTGGTCGACGAAGAAATGTTGACGTCCGGTAAGTGTGTGCCAAGGTTTCAACCGTTCAACATTGATTGCAAATGCCGTGTAGCGGCGGCCTCCGTGTTCCGAACCAGACCATTCTGGACTTGTGATAACAGGTACGGGTCGCGCTTGAGTATCGGCGAAAGTAATTCTCTTTCCTTCATTATCGAGAGCAAGATCAGTGAGTTTTTGTCCGGTCCTCTTCTCGAGCGCTCTGAATCCGGCAACGGCAACGCGGCCGTTGGTGGTTCCTGATAAAGCCAGAATGGTTTCACATGCATCGACATCGCGTGCAAGGGATGGTCGACCAGCTGCTACTCCATGAGAGATGACACCGTTGGTGCGGGCTAGAAGTTCAATTTCTGGGAGTACGGAAACTGCTACGCCCTTGGTGTTGGTACCAAGCTGGTCGACAAGGGGACCAAGTGCGCCCATTTTCTCGCCGATGAGTGTGTAGTCACGTTTAACGACAATTAGTTTCGGCATAGTTTGACCGGGGATCGGCTCAACCTCGCCCTTCTTCCAATCAAGAACAACACCGCCCGGATTTGCCATGGCATCGGGGGTGTCATGAATAAGGGGAACAACAACTAGATCTTCTCGTTCACCTAAATGTCCCTTGGCTTGCTCCGATACCTGTCGGCCCAGCATCTGGAAGATTTCGTAGTCGGTCTTTGTTTCCCATGGTGGATTGATTGCGGGAGTAAAGGCATGGATGAACGGGTGCATATCGGTACTCGAAAGATCGTGTTTTTCATACCACGTAGCCGCAGGTAGCAATATGTCGCCGAATAGACCGGTGCTTGTCATTCTGAAGTCAACGGAAACTAGAAGATCTAGTTTTCCTTCGGGAGCATCTTCTCGCCATGTAACTTCACTAGGGCGAGAGTCAACATCGTTTTCTTGGGCTCTGACTGAGTTGTCTGTGCCGAGTAAATGCTTGAGGAAGTATTCATTTCCCTTACTAGATGATCCAAGAATATTTGCTCGCCAAACAGTTAATACGCGAGGCCAGTTCTCTGGCGCATCTGGATCTTCAATCGCGAATTTCACATCGCCGGTTTTAAGTTGGTTCACGACATGAGCAGAAGGTTCAACGCCAAGTGCGCGTGCCTCATCCACCAAATCCAGTGAGTTGCGATTGAGAGATGGATAAGAAGGCATCCAACCCATGCGAGCAGATTGGGCCAGCACATCAATCGCACTCATGTTCTTGAAACGTCCTTCGCCAAGCGGCGTTGCAAGTAACTCTGAGCCCATCGCGTCATAACGCCATTGGTCCGTTGACACATACCAAAAAGCAGTGCCGATCATCTGTCGTGCAGGTCGCGACCAGTCTGCTCCGAATGCAAGTTGCGCCCAACCAGTTACGGGACGGCATTTCTCTTGTCCAACGTAGTGTGCCCAACCTCCGCCGTTCACTCCTTGGCATCCTGTCAATGTCACTAACGCTAGGAAGGTGCGGTACATAGTGTCGGAATGGAACCAATGATTTGTGCCCGCTCCTAGAAGAATCATGGAGCGTCCTTCGGAATCAATCGCGTTCTGTGCGAATTCGCGAGCAATTCGTATCGCCTGAACTGCTGGAACATTTGTTATTTCTTCTTGCCAGGCTGGCGTATAGGGCACGGTATCTTCAAAGTCCTTCGGCCACTCGCCATCAAGTCCGGGGCGACCGACGCCGTATTGCGCCAACATCAGGTCGTAGACGGTTGTGACTTTTTTTCCGCCGATGTCGATGACGGGTACTCCGCGCTTGAGGACGCCACCACTTTCGGATTGTTCTTGCCCCATGTCAAAGCGAGGCAAGAGAACAGTTGCAGCGCCGGCAGATGCCTTGCCGTAAACGGATAGCTCTGGATTTTTTCCTTCCAGATCCAAATTCCACTTACCCATTGAGGAATCGTTATACCGATGACCAAGTGATCCATTAGGAACGAAAGTTTCACCCGTTTCCGAGTCGAGCATGACGGTCTTGAATTTAGATCCCTCAGAGGTGTCACCTAAATCAGATGCCACCAAGAACTTGTCTGGCACCCAAGCGCCATCTTTTTCTCGCAACGTAATAAGGTAAGGGAGATCAGTAAATTTCTTCACGTACTCAGTGAAGCGTGGAGTCTCTTTGTCAACGAAGAACTCTTTAAGGATCACATGTCCCATGGCCATTCCCAAAGCGCCATCTGTTCCAGGATGCGGTGCCACCCATTCATCTGCAAATTTTGTGTTGTCTGCATAATCTGGGCTAATAGCAATAACTTTTTGACCTCGATAGCGTGCTTCAGTCATGAAGTGCGCATCTGGTGTGCGAGTCACGGGCACGTTTGAGCCCCACATGATTAAGTAGGAAGCATTGAACCAGTCTGCTGATTCTGGAACGTCAGTCTGATCACCAAACACTTGTGGTGAAGCAACTGGAAGATCTGCATACCAATCGTAAAACGAGAGCATCGAACCGCCGAGCAAAGAAATGAAGCGGGCCCCAGCGGCATGAGAAGCCATCGACATGGCGGGAATAGGAGAGAAGCCAAAGACGCGATCAGGCCCGTATTTCTTAATCGTGTGCACGTGAGCGGCCGCAATAATTTCGGAAATCTCACCCCAATTTGCGCGAACCAGCCCTCCCTTGCCTCGAGCCTTGTGATATCGCTTTCTCTTCTCTGGGCTGTCGACAACATCGGCCCATGCAAGAACGGGGTCTCCTAGTCGTGATTTAGCTTCTCGATACATTTCCAACAACACGCCTCGGATATAGGGAAAACGAATCCGAGTGGGTGAGTATGTGTACCAAGAGAAAGCTGCTCCGCGTGGACATCCGCGTGGTTCGTATTCAGGAGAGTCAGGTCCAACCGAGGGATAGTCAGTTTGTTGTGTTTCCCAAGTGATGATTCCGTCTTTGACGTAGACCTTCCACGAACACGAGCCAGTGCAGTTCACGCCATGGGTGGAGCGAACGACTTTGTCATGGCTCCATCGGTCGCGATAGAAGGCGTCACCGGCTCGGCCTCCACTTTTCGTGACGCTTCGAAGGTCGTCAGATATTTCATCGCGCGAAAAGAAGCGCCCTAATTTAACCAGAGCGTCTTCTGGACTTGAGAGCGTGTCATCTATTCGAGTCATGTAGCAATGGTGACGTTTACAGCTTTTCAAAGAAATAGGTCTAAAGACCCTATTTTCGGTTGCCCCGAGTTGCGACTGTTGTCGTGTTAGAAAAATGAAAAATGCCTCTAGGGGGATGCATGTCACCGAAATCAGGTTCGATTCGAGTACTTTCCCTATCTACTTTTGCTTTCACACTGATGTTCGCGGTATGGCTGATGTTTGGCGTACTGGGAATCCCTATCCAGAAAGAGTTCGGACTTTCTGATTCCCAGTTGGCATGGCTCTCCTCGGTCGCGATCCTTAATGGCTCCATATGGAGACTCTTCCTTGGCGTGCTAACTGATCGAATCGGTGGAAAAAGAGTTACCGTCGTAATGCTGCTGGTTACGGCAATTCCTGCTTACCTCTTGGCGCACATGACCCTGAACTATCACTGGCTTCTAGTTCTTGCTTTCCTTGTTGGATTCGCCGGCAACTTGTTCAGCGTTGGTATCGCTTGGAACTCTCATTGGTTTGCGAGAGAACGTCAAGGTTTTGCACTTGGAGTTTTTGGTGCAGGCAATGTTGGCGCCTCTGTTACTAAATTCATCGGTCCGCCGATTATCGCTGGCACGGTTGGTGTTTCATACCTTGGCGGATTTGTCCCGGGTGGTTGGCGATTTGTTCCTGCGCTGTATTCGATTCTTCTAGTCCTCACTGCAATAGCCATTCTGCTATTGACTCCGGCAGACTCCGTGCGACCTCAAGAGACTCGTCCCTTGAAAGAAATGTTCCGGCCTTTGAAATATGTTCAGGTGTGGCGATTTAGTTTGTACTACGTCGTTGTCTTTGGTGCATATGTGGCTTTGGCTTCTTGGATGCCCAAGTATTACGTCTCGGTCTACAAGATGAATTTGCATGATGCTGCTCTTCTGACTGCGCTATTCATCTTCCCAGCGTCACTTTTGCGTCCATTCGGCGGTCATCTGTCGGACAAGATGGGTGCGCGACGCTTGATGTACGCATCCTTTGGAACGATGCTTGTCGCGCTTTTGTTTTTGGCCGCCCCCTTTGGACACATCGTTCTTGAGACCCCTACAGGAAATAAAGATATCTTGCCGTTTTCATTGGGAATTGTGCCCTTTACCATGCTGCTCTTCATTGTTGGATGTGCGATGGGCATAGGTAAGGCAGCTGTCTTCAAACATATCCCTGAATATTTCCCTAAGGATGTCGGGGCTGTCGGGGGACTAGTTGGAACCCTCGGCGCACTAGGTGGCTTCTTGCTGCCTCCGCTCTTTGTTTCAGTAAAAGGTTGGACGGGGCTTCCTCAGTCAACGTTCATCGTCCTCTTCCTTCTAACCCTGGTAGCAAGTTTGTGGATGCACTTCACCATTCTTCGAATGTTGCACCGCGCAAGTCCGGAACTAACGAACAGCATTGAAACCAAGTACGTCTAACTCAAATCCACCAAGTCGATACCTCAGAGAAAGTTGGAAACTCAGATGGCAGGTAATTCTCTTTCCGCTAAGCAAAGTGGCGATGAATGGCTAAAGAATTGGGATCCAAATGATGAAGCAAAGTGGAATTCAAAGATCGCTTGGAAAACACTTTGGGTGACAACGTATGCGTTGACCCTAGGTTTTATCAGTTGGTATTTGGTTTCCGCTTTAGCCCCGAAGCTCAACAACTTGGGCTTCGATCTCAGTAAGAAAGAACTCTATTGGTTGGCAGCAATGCCAGGTCTTGCTGGCGGCGGACTTCGTCTTTTGTGGATGTTCATGCCTCCACTATTAGGTACCCGTCGACTGGTCACCTACTCAACTGCGCTTTTAGTAATTCCACTTGTCGGGTGGTCTTTCGCAGTTCGCACGCCTACTACCCCTTACGTGGGTCTACTGGCTCTTGCATTTTTGGCGGGACTAGGCGGTGGAGTTTTCTCGGGCTTCATGCCGAGCACTTCCTATTTCTTTCCGAAATCTAAGCAAGGCTTGGCCCTAGGGGTTCAAGCCGGTATCGGTAACTTCGGCGTGAGTATCGTTCAGTTCATCACCCCGATTGTTGTTGGATCAGCCATGTTTGGCGCAACATTTGGAGGGCCACAGCGTTTCGTTAACAAACTTAAAGGTATTGATAAGTCAGTTTGGTACCAGAACGCGGGTTTGATCTGGGTTCCCTTCGTAATCGTCGCAGTTATTTTGGCCTGGACACTTCTCAAGAGTGTGCCCGTAACTTCGCGAGGCGTAAAGGAACAGCTCGATATTTTCAAAAACAAAGACACGTGGTTGATGACACTTCTTTATGTAATGACCTTCGGCACATTCTCGGGCTTTGCCGCGCAATTCGGTCTCTTAACCAAGAATCTATTTGGCGATTTCGCTAACGCTCCAGACCCTGTGAAATACGCGTTTTATGGACCACTTGTTGCGTCTGCTGCGCGCGTTCTCACCGGTCCGCTCGCGGATCGAATCGGTGGCGGAATCCTCACGGCCTTTTCAGGAGTTGGTATCGCGGGATCTTCTATGTACACAGCGCTTCAGTTATCTCCACAGAGCAGTCACGATTTCGGGAAGTTCTTCTGGGGCATGCTCGCCATCTTCCTGTTTGCAGGAATAGGAAACGCAAGCACCTTCAAGCAGATGCCGATGATTTTCCAACCCAGACAAGCAGGAGGAGTGATCGGGTGGACTGCTGCAATTGCTGCCTTCGGTCCCTTCTTATTTGGTGTGTTGCTTTCCGTACTGGCTCCGAAGAGTTTCTTCGTAGGAGTAGGTCTCTTCGCCGTCATCGGCACAGTTGTCGCGTGGTGGTTCTATGCGCGAAAGAACGCGGAGAAGCACTGCTAACTCGCAGAAGTTGAAAATATCGGGCAGACTGCCGATATGGTTTCGAATCGTCTGGAGGCCCTCTCCGAAGCGGTGATTGACATCGCAAAAGGAGAGGATCTTCGGGCATCTCTACGCAGGCTGGTAGAAAACGCAGTGGCGATTTCTGGTGCAACATACGGAGCACTCGGGGCGATCGCAAAGGATGGCACGCTGGAAGAGTTCACCTACGTCGGAATGAGTGAAGAGACAGCGGACGAGATTGCCAACTTTCCGGAAGGAAAGCAGGGATTGTTGGGGCATTTGCTCAAACACCCCGTTGCTCTCCGAGTCAATCCAATGCAATCACATGAAGAATCTCGCGGCTTTCCTGCCGGCCATCCGGCGATGTATTCATTTCTCGGCGTCCCGATTCGTATTAGAGATGAAATTTATGGAAGTCTCTATTTAACAGAAAAGCAGGGCGGTGTTGATTTTACGGAAGAAGACGAACAACTTGTAACTGCGCTGGCGTCCGCAGCGGGCGTTGCGATTGATAATGCGCGGGGACTGGAAGCCCAGCATCGAGTTGTTGTCCTTGCCGAACGTGAGCGAATTGCGCGAGATCTGCATGACTTAGTAATTCAACGCCTCTTTGCTACAGGATTGTCTCTGCAAGCCCTAACAAAAGATCCAGAGCTGCCCGCACATGATGTAGGTCGGCTTCGCGAAGCAATTGATAATTTGGACTCCACCGTTTCCCAGATCCGCAATTCAGTTTTTGCCCTCCAGGATCACTCTGGTATTCATGGATTGCGCTCTCGTATACAAACTGAGATTAACTCTCTCAGGAGCAGTACCTCAATAAATATCTTCTGCGAATTTAATGGTCCAATTGATACCGTAATCGATGGAGATGTTGCCGAAAATGTATTCGCAGTTTTGCGCGAACTTCTCGTCAATGCCATCAAGCACTCTCAGGCCAAGAATGTCGAAGTCGAAGTGCACGCATTGCTTTCCAGGTGTGAGGTAAGAGTTTTCGACGACGGAGTAGGAATTAAAGAAGATGCAGATAAGCGAGGTCTGTTCAATCTTTCAAAGCGAGCCCAACAACACCAAGGTAGTTTTGAGATTTGTGCAGTCGATCGAGGTGGAACTCAGGCGATTTGGATAGCCAAACTCTAAGGTCGTCCAAGTCCGAGGCGGACCGCCAGGGCCGCAGCTTGGGTTCGCCGTTCTAGCCCTAATTTGGAAAGCAATGATGAAACGTAGTTTTTGATGGTCTTTTCCGCCAAGAACATTGAGTTTGCAATCTGACGGTTGGTCAATCCTTGGCCAATGTATTCAAGTACTTTGCGCTCTTGGTCGGTTAAATCTTCAACTCCGCCTGCAGGACTAGAAGTTGTCCTAAGTCGACTGCGTACTTTTTCTTTGGTGGTGCTATCTAACAAGGATTCGCCTTGGGCAACTCGGCGAATTGCATCAAGCAAATCTAAATTCTTTATGTCCTTTATTACGAAACCGCTTGCACCCCCCAAAACTGCTCCGAGGAGTGCTTCGTCATCAGAGAAGGAAGTCAGCATCAACACTTGAGTCTCTGGATACAACGATCGAATTTCACGACACAGTTCGATGCCATTTCCATCAGGCAATCGCACATCGAGTACAGCAACTCGTGGAGAGCACTTAGAAATTTCCTCTAGCGCGCTCTGCACACTTCCCGCTTGGCCAACCACTACAAGGTCTTCTTCAGAGTTGATGAGGTCAATCAAGCCGCGACGGACAATCTCGTGGTCATCAACGACGAAGACCTGAATCGACAACGCGTCTTGTTCCACGGTACTCAACTCCCTCGAGAATGTTTCTGACTAAACGTTCGCGATATGTTCTGAAAGTCGTGCAGCGGTCGCGGCGACAACGGCGGCGTGAAGTCGACCAGGCTGTCTTCCTAAACGTTCAATCGGACCGCTAATACTTACTGCGGCAATAACTTTTCCATTAGGTCCTCGTACGGGAGCAGAGACCGATGCAACACCCGCTTCTCGCTCGCCCATGCTTTGCGCCCAACCACGCCGACGTACTGCAGCAAGTTGTGCAGCGGTGAAGCGTGCATTAGTAAGCCCACGATGAATTCGCTCGGAGTCCTCCCATGCAAGGAGAACCTGGGCAGCGGATCCTGCCTGCATAGTGAGAGCCGCGCCAATAGGTACTGAATCTCGCAATCCGGAAAGTCTGTCCGCAACGGCTACACAAATGCGAAGATCGCCTTGACGTCGATAGAGCTGGGCGCTTTCTCCAGTTGCATCGCGCAACGCGGAAAGAGCTGGAGCAGCGGCAGCCAATAGGCGATCCTCACCTGCGGCTGCAGCTAACTCACCAGATCGGGGTCCAAGTACAAATCGGCCACTCAGGTCGCGAGTGACCAAGCGATGAAATTCCAAGGCAACTGCCAAACGATGTGCGGTTGGTCTTGCGATACCAGTGGCTGCAACAAGTTCTGCCAGTGAATGAGGTCCTGATTCCAAGGTAGTCAAAATCGCTACGGCTTTATCTAATACGCCAACTCCGCTATTCTTTCTGTCCACGATGTAATACTAGCATCTCAACCCTTGAGATGCGCAAGTAGTGGGGTCAAGGAGTCATTATGGGTAAGACGCTGGCGGAGAAGATCTGGCAAGAGCATGTTGTGAAAAGTGCACAAGGCGAGCCTGACCTGATTTACATTGACCTGCATCTCATTCATGAAGTGACAAGTGCTCAAGCATTTGATGGCCTTCGCCTTGCTGGACGCACCGTTCGTCGTCCCGAGCTGACCATTGCTACTGAAGATCACAACACTCCAACCCAAAATATTGACCAGCCAATTGCCGACCCAGTGTCGAAATTGCAGGTAGATACCCTTCGTAACAATTGCGCAGAATTTGGTGTTCGCATTCATTCACTGGGCGATATCGACCAAGGGATTGTGCATGTTGTTGGCCCGCAACTTGGACTTACTCAACCAGGTATGACAATTGTTTGCGGCGATTCACATACCTCAACCCATGGTGCCTTTGGGGCCCTTGCATTCGGAATTGGTACGAGTGAAGTCGAGCATGTTCTCGCTACTCAAACGCTTCCACTTGTGCGCCCAAAAACAATGGCAATTAACGTTGAAGGAGCGCTGAAAACCGGAGTTACCTCCAAGGACATTATTCTGGCGATCATCGCCCAGATCGGTACCGGCGGGGGACAGGGATATGTTTTGGAATATAGTGGCAGCGCCATTCGCGCACTGTCGGAAGGTCGTATGACCGTGTGCAACATGTCGATCGAAGCTGGCGCTCGCGCTGGTCTCATCGCTCCCGATGAGAAAACTTTTGAATATATCAAGGGCAAACCACATGCTCCTGAAAATTGGGATGATGCAATCGCCTACTGGAGCACTCTTTACACCGACTCTGACGCAAAATTCGATGTTGAAATAACCATTAATGCAAATGAACTAGAACCTTTCGTCACGTGGGGCACTAACCCTGGACAAGGAGCGCCACTTAATTCCGTTGTCCCAGATCCCGCGCTGATTCAAGATGTCGAAGAGCGCGGCGCTGCAGAACGAGCGTTGGTTTACATGGATCTCAAGGCGGGTACTCCTCTTAAAAAGATAGCAATTGACACTGTCTTTTTAGGTTCCTGCACAAACGGCCGGATAGAAGATCTTCGCAGCGCTGCTGCAATTCTTGATGGTAAAAAGATCGCTACTTCACTTCGGATGTTGGTGGTTCCAGGTTCTGCTCGCGTTCGTTTGCAAGCAGAGAGTGAAGGACTCGACAAAGTCTTCATGGCAGCAGGAGCCGAATGGCGCAACGCAGGATGTTCAATGTGCCTCGGCATGAACCCCGATCAATTAGCTCCAGGGGAGCGCTCGGCATCAACCAGTAATCGAAACTTTGAAGGTCGTCAGGGCAAGGGTGGACGTACTCACTTGGTTAGCCCACTGGTCGCGGCAGCAACTGCGCTACGCGGCACTCTTTCATCACCGGCAGATTTGTAGAAGGGCGCGATCACAATGGAAAAATTCACGACGCATACGGGCAACGCTGTTCCACTTCGTCGAAGTAATGTTGACACCGACCAAATAATTCCCGCTGTTTATTTGAAGCGAGTCACGCGCTCTGGTTTTGAGGATGGATTATTTGCAGCATGGCGAAATGATCCAGAATTTATTCTCAACAAGGAGCCTTTCAAGCACGCGACAATCTTGGTGGCAGGGGCTGATTTCGGAACAGGGTCCTCTCGCGAGCACGCCGTGTGGGCGCTTCAAAATTACGGATTTAAAGTTGTGATCTCTCCTCGCTTTGCAGATATTTTTCGAGGCAATAGCGCCAAGGGTGGCTTGCTCACGATCGTCTTGCCCCAAGAGGACGTTGAAGCTCTGTGGGCAGCCATTGAGGCCTCTCCTGAACTCCCCGTGACCGTGAGCCTTGAGGCTCGCACAGTTTCCTACGAAGGAGTGAACGTCGGTTTTGAAATCGACGATTACACGCGTTGGCGATTGATGGAAGGCCTCGATGACATCGGGTTAACTCTTAATCACGTCGAAGCCGTTTCTGCATTTGAGAAGGTTCGCGCTTCCTTCAAGCCTGCCACGCTTCCCGCGAAGTAGAAGATTTACGCTCATTTTCGTTGATTTTTTAACGATGTGAGCAAACTCTCTACCCATTCTTTAGACTATCGTGGGAGAAAATAGGCGTAAAAGCCCTGATTTTCTTGCTCTTTTGCTCATGTCGGCGAAAATATTTGTTCGCGACACGCGCCGAAAGAGGTGGACTCACGCGTAAATAATGCGTAAATTTCTAATCACGTTAGGCGGATGCTTAACATTTACGCGTAAAAATAAGGGGATTTTGATGAATAAGACCCAATTCATTGCCTCGTTGACGCCACACTTCAACGACAGCAAGAAAGAGGCAGCACACGCCGTAGATATCGTTTTTGACGCAATCACCCGCAATCTCGCCAAGGGCGAAGATGTAACGATCAATGATTTCGGCAAGTTCAAGAAGGTCGATCGCAAAGCTCGCAAGGGCCGCAATCCTTTCACCGGTGAGACCATTCAGATTAAAGCCAGCAAGAAGCCACGCTTCCTGCCAGCAAAGGGTCTTAAGGAAATCATCGCCGGTACACGCAAGCTTGAGCCAGCTCCAAAGCCAGTTCCTAAAGTTGTCGCCAAGCCAGTCGTAAAGGCTGTTGCTAAGAAGGCCGCTCCAAAGAAGGCCGCAAAGCCAGCAGCGAAGAAGGCTGTTGCAAAGAAGCCAGCAGCGAAGAAGGCTGTTGCTAAGAAGCCAGCAGCGAAGAAGGCTGTTGCTAAGAAGCCAGCAGCAAAGAAAGTTGCAAAGAAGAAGTAGTCCGCTTTAATTAACGGGGCTGATCACCAAAGGGGTCGGCCCCGTTTCTTATGCCGCCAGCGCTTTTCCCTTCCAAATGTTGGAGGACTAGTAGGCTGAGATACGTGAGTGAAGAGCGCGAAGAAATCATCTACGCCCCTCCCACGGGCACACCTCTTGGAACCAATAGAGCGTTTACAACCTGCGCCCGAATTCTTATTCCGATACTCGCCACATTTACCAAGCGCGATTGGATCGGAACGCACAATATTCCTGCCTCAGGTCCC
>JAPLBP010000072.1:0-14656 GCA_026392695.1 Actinomycetota bacterium
GAAAGCGGAGTGAATAAATTAGCTTTTACCGGTTCTACTAAAACTGCAAAGAAAGTTGCTGAGGCATGTGCCAAAACGATGACGCCAGTGGTCCTCGAATGTGGTGGCAAAGATCCCGTTCTTGTCGCAGCGGATGCCGATATCAAAACCGCTGTGGAATACTCGCTGTGGTCAGCAATGTCCAACGCCGGGCAAACATGTATCGGGGCAGAAAGAATTTATGTGGATGCAGAAGTTTCTGACAAATTCATTGAGCTTTATGTCGCCGAGGCAAAGAAGATAACTGCCGGAGCTTCGGGGACTGCCAATTACGGCCCAGCGACAATGCCAAGCCAAATTCAAGTTATTCAATCCCACGTCTCGGATGCGCTTTCCCGTGGAGCCGAAGCCGCAGTCGGCGGCCTTGACTCGATCAAAGCCCCATTTGTTGAGCCAATCGTGCTTCTTAACGTACCTGAAGATTCGCTAGCAATGACGGATGAAACATTCGGTCCAGTTATAGCGATCAACGTTGTGCAAAATATGGATGAGGCAATCGCGCTTTCCAATGCTTCACGTTATGGTCTAGCTGCTTCGGTTTGGTCCAAACGGCACGGCGAAAGGATCGCCTCTCAACTTCATTGCGGAATGGTTTCGATCAATTCGACGATTTCTTTTGCAGCGATCGCGTCGGTTCCTTTTGGCGGCGTAAAGGAAAGTGGGTACGGTCGTATCCATGGCCCCGAAGGACTTTTGGAATTTACTTATCCCCGCACTGTGGTGCGGACAAGATTCAAATTGCCTGTTTCATTTACAAGTTTTAAAAGAAGCGCATTCGCTGACAAACTAATTGTCGGAATAGTGAAAGTGTTACACGGTCGTAGCATCGGTTAGAGGTAATCGCCCAACTAATGTCCTCTTAATATCTAGGGGCATTTCTGGTGCGCTCAGTTCTCGGAGCTCGGTTTGCACGCTTTGACCAACAAGCGTTATGCCAATGACGACGACTTTCAACATCATGTTCGATCCATGCCACCGTGTGTGGGGTAGCCATCGGAATCATTTGATCGCAACCCGGACAACGATACGGTTTTGTAGAACTTGAACCTGTAATTTTTCGAACTCTATAGATGCCCTCATCGTGTTCTTCAATTGCTTCACCCGACGTTCCGATCTCACGATCATCTTGCTTGGGTTTTCGCCCTTTGGGATGGTTTCTACGCGGGCTCATAAGCCTATTCTTTCCTATTCTGCGTGCTCAATGGCAAGATTGGCCTATGAGCATCATCGAAGTACGCGATCTGCGTAAAAGTTACGGCACCAATTTTGCCGTAGATGGAGTGGACCTCACTATCGAGGCAGGTGAAATCTTTGCCTTGCTAGGTCCAAATGGCGCAGGCAAGACCACCACAGTTGAAATCTTGGAGGGTTTTCGAAATCGAGATTCGGGTGATGTCAGCGTTCTGGGCATTGATCCTCAAGTTCGCGGAGACTCCGCGCGAGATTTTCGCGATCGAATCGGAATAGTTCTTCAAGCAACCTCAGATGCAGGCGATCTCAAGGTGAGTGAAACGGTGGGCTACTTCAGCCACTACTACGCAGGAGCCAAAGATCCCGATGAGGTAATTGAGGCGGTCGGACTCGGCGAAAAGAAGAACGAATTGATCCGATCACTTTCTGGGGGCCAGCGTCGACGCCTGGATGTTGCTCTGGGAATCATCGGAAATCCCGAACTTCTCTTTTTGGATGAGCCGACCACCGGCTTTGACCCAGAAGCTCGGCGAGCATTTTGGGGACTTATTCGATCGTTGCGTGATGCAGGCACCACCATTCTTCTAACAACACATTATTTAGATGAGGCTGAAGCCCTCGCTGACCGCGTTGCGGTCATCAACAAGGGAAGGATCATCGAAGTATCGACACCCACAGCACTTGGTGGTCGAGCAACTTCGCAAGCCCGCGTCATCTGGGAATTCGACGGTGTTATGCATGAAGAGTTAACCAACGAGCCAACGTCGGTTGTCTCTCGACTAGCTCGAGAGTTCGACGGTGAGATTCCAAAATTACTTGTTTCTCGCCCCACTCTTGAAGATATCTACTTAGAAATGGTCGGACTAACGAACGGGGCTGAGTCATGAGCCAAAAGGGACGACCCAACACACTTGCTCTTGGTTACGGTCGAGGCAAATTAGAGATTCGACAATTTGTGCGTCAACGAGAGTCGGTGGTATTCACTCTGCTCTTTCCACTCATGCTCATGGCCATATTCGGTTCAGTCTTCAAAGACACAATTGCACCGGGTGTAACTTTTAGCCAATACTTCGTGGCCGGAATGATTGCATCAGGAATGGTCAACTCAGGTTTTCAACAATTAGCGATCGTGATTCCTATGGAACGTGACTTTGGCTCACTCAAACGTTTGCGTGGAACTCCAATGCCCGTTGCAAGTTATTTCATCGGGAAATCAATTCTTGTACTCGTGAGCATGATATTCCAGGTTGCACTTCTCCTGCTGGGCGGCGTTCTCTTTTTCGGATTGCATATGCCGAGTGATCCGCAAAAATGGTTTACATTCGCTTGGTTAGTTTTGTTGGGTACGGCCAGCTCAACCGCATTGGGTATTGCGTTCTCTGTCGTACCCAAGAGTGGGCGTGGGGCTTCTGCGGTTGTTTCTCCCGTCGTAATCATTTTGCAGTTCTTTAGCGGGGTATTCTTTATTTTCACTCAACTGCCCTCCTGGATGCAGCAAGTCGCAGCGATTTTTCCGCTCAAATGGCTCTGTCAGGGAATGCGATCAGTTTTCTTGCCTGAAGGATTTGCATCTCATGAAGTCGCGCATTCATGGGAAAACGGAAAGACTTTCCTCATACTTACTGCTTGGCTAGTGGCAGGCTTGATTATTTCCATTCGAACATTCAAATGGTCACGCGAATAGTTCGACCTGCACTAGCGCTGTCAGTTATTTTCGCGCTCTTTGCAGGTACCGCCCAAGGAGCAACAACGCCTAAACCCACTTCCACCTCAACGACCAAACCAACTGTTAAGGCAACTACCAAGCCGACTGTTAAGGCAACGACGAAGCCCGCCGCCACGAAGAAGCCGGTAGTAAAAAAGAAAGCGGTCGTTCGCAAACCCATAGTGCAGCGGAAAAGCGCGACTCTAAAGCCGACTCCAAAACCGGTGTGGCCGCCTAAGGGTTTTCGCGTAAACGGTGAAATTTACGCGCGTGTTCCTACAGCCTCCGAACTTCTTGCAATTCTTTCTACGGATAAAAAGCTAACGGCCGTTGCAAAGCAATGTATCACGAAGGCTTGCGGTGTCGTTCGACTCGCTTCCACAAAAGGATGCACTTGGTGGGAAATACTTTCAACTGTTCGAGGCCCCGCATCAACGACTGATGCAACAACAATTGTCAGAGGAAACCTGAGGACTACCGCTGCTTCAACTCAGCCAAAACAAGTGGTAACGGTTTACTTGATTAGCAGTGAGCCACTCACCCCAAAGACTTCACTTGGGGGTCTGTCAATAAGCTGTTATCACTCACCTGTCGCGGAAAAGATACCTAGCAATTCATATGTTCCGACAGTTAAAGCGACTCCTAGCGAATCGCCAACTCCGACCGCAACAGAATCTCCGAGCGCGGAGCCAAGCCCGACGGCAACTAGCGGTTAGCTCCAGGAACCCAAAGTTGGTCACCCTCGTTCTCATTTGCGGTTCGGGCAAGAACGAAAAGTAAATCCGATAATCGATTGAGATACTTTGCAGTCAAAGGATTTACGCCAGAACCAAACGCGTGTATCGCGGCCCACGTGCGTCGCTCTGCTCGGCGAACTACGGTTCGCGCGACATGAAGTAGAGCGGCGCCAGGGGTACCAGATGGAAGAACGAAAGAACGTAGTTGATCTAAGTCTTCGTTAAAAGTATCGATCTGACCTTCAAGATAAGTTATCTGCGATTCGAGAACTCGTAGCGGCTCGAATGCTGGAGCATCCGAAACTGGAGTGCATAGATCTGCTCCAACATCAAAGAGATCATTTTGTATGCGGATTAAAAGAGTCACGATTTCGGGATTGAGTTCCCCTAGGGCAAGGGCAACGCCGATGGATGAATTGGCCTCATCGACAGTGGCATAGGCCTCTAATCGAGGGTCATTTTTGGATGTTCGACTCATGTCCCCTAAGGAGGTTGTGCCGTCATCGCCTGTTTTCGTATAAATCCTCGTTAAATGAACCATGGGTTAAGCCTATTAGGACGGTTACGATGAGACCACTCGCAAAAGCGAGCCCCATAATGAGTCCCAGAATGAGTTCAAGAACGAGTCAAAACGGAAAGGCAGGGTGCATGTCAGAGCGCTTGCGGATCGTGGGCGGCGCCCGACTTCACGGGGAAGTCAGTGTGAGCGGGGCGAAAAACTCAGTCCTCAAACTGATGGCCGCGACTCTGCTGGCCCCTGGAAAAACGCGCATCGGGAATGTGCCAGATATAGCCGATGTCTCCATCATGATCGACTTACTCACGCGCCTTGGATGCACAGTGGAACGAGGCTCGGGATTCGTAGAGATTGATGTTCCGAAGGAGCCAGGACATCGCGCGGATTACGATTTGGTTCGCAAAATGCGCGCTTCAATTAACGTCCTCGGCCCACTCGTAGCCAGAATTGGAAGGGCCGAAGTTGCCCTTCCTGGCGGTGACGCTATTGGGTCACGCGGACTCGATTTCCATATTAAAGGATTAATTTCACTTGGGGCCGAAGCACACAATGAACACGGTTACATCATTGCAAGTGCCCCGGATGGTTTGATTGGCGCCGAACTCTTCCTAGATTTTCCCAGCGTTGGTGCAACAGAGAATTTACTTACCGCCGCAGTCCTTGCAAAAGGTACGACAACTATTGATAACGCCGCCCGCGAACCAGACATCGTTGATCTTTGCCAGTTCCTCATAGGAATGGGTGCAAAAATCGAAGGACTTGGGACTTCTCTTCTGACAATTCACGGAGTCGACGAACTTCATCCAACTGATCACGAAACTCTTCCTG
Organism: Actinomycetota bacterium; assembly: GCA_026392695.1. Taxonomy (GTDB): domain Bacteria; phylum Actinomycetota; class Actinomycetes; order Nanopelagicales; family Nanopelagicaceae; genus QYPT01. Next base: position 5,018 of record JAPLBP010000072.1, read on the forward strand.
ATCGAATAGTCGCGGGGACGTGGGCATTTGCCGCTGCGATGACGAAGGGAGACATAACGATAACGGGCGGTCGAGCATCTGATTTGGAACTCCCCCTCGAAAAACTCACCTCTGCGGGCGCAATTGTCACCTCAACGGAAAATGGATTTAGAGTCCGGATGGATTCACGACCACATTCCATCGATGTTTCTACTCTGCCCTATCCAGGTTTCCCGACCGATCTCCAACCGATGGTTATGTCTCTCAACTCCATCGCAGATGGAACAGCCATTGTTACGGAAAACGTGTTTGAAGGTCGATTCATGTTCGTCAACGAATTGGTGCGACTAGGTGCGAACATCAACGTCGATGGTCATCACGCGGCGATTCTCGGCGTCGAACAACTCTCTGGAGCACCAGTGCAAGCTACTGATATTCGTGCTGGCGCAGGCCTTGTTTTGGCCGGCTTGGTGAGTGAGGGTACAACTCTTGTAGAGGATTCATTTCACATCGACCGAGGCTACCCACACTTTGTCGAAGATCTTTGTAAGTTAGGCGCAGATGTAATTCGAGAGAGAGTAGACGATGTCTAAAGATATAAGCCCCGATAGAAATTTAGCGCTGGAGCTAGTACGCGTGACAGAAACTGCCGCCCTTGCAGGTTCGGCTTGGGTGGGCCGAGGAGATAAAAACCAGGCTGATCACGTGGCCGTAGAAGCAATGCGGGGAATGATTAACACCGTCGATATGGACGGCATCGTTGTTATCGGCGAAGGCGAAAAAGATGATGCTCCAATGCTCCACAACGGAGAGAGAGTAGGCAATGGTCAGGGACCTCGATGTGACGTTGCAGTGGATCCGATCGATGGAACATCCCTGACAGCAAACGGGGCCAGCGGAGCAATCAGCGTTATCGCACTCTCGCCCCGAGGAAGTATGTACGACCCCTCAGCCGTTTTTTATATGAACAAGCTCGTTACGGGTCCTGAAGCTGCGGACGTTGTAGATATTACGATTCCCCCAGCGGAAAATGTGCGACGAGTTGCGAAAGCGAAACGAATTTCAGTCAATGATGTAACTGTCGTGGTTCTCAATAGGCCCCGCCATGATGGCCTACTCAAGGAATTAAGAGCAGCAGGTGCACGTATCCGACTTATTCAGGACGGTGATGTTGCCGCCGCAATTGAAACCGCTCGATCAGGAACAGGCATAGACATTTTGATGGGAATTGGAGGAACACCCGAAGGTGTTATAACTGCGGCAGCAATGATCTGTCTAGGTGGGGTTATCCAAGGACAACTGCATCCAAGAAGTGATGAGGAAAGAGAAAAAGCACAGGGTGCGGGCCACGATCTTTCGCAAATCTTCTCCAATAGAGATCTCATTGACTCCGACGATGTATTTCTATCCGCCACAGGAATTACCGATGGTGAACTTCTTCGAGGAATTCGACATACTCCATTCGGCGCAATCAGCCACTCCATTGTCATGCGAGGACAAAGTCATACAGTTCGGATAATCGAGACCGAACATAACCTGACAGACAGGTAGCCGCTTTTGCTAAAGAATCTGCACATTTGGCTTGGCATCGTCGCTACTTTAACAATCGTGCTGGCAACTTTTGAAGGCGCGGGCCGCGCAATACGAAATACCCCCTGGAACAGGAATTCTCTGAGAACACTCCTTACTGTGGTGTTGTCGCTGACGCTCACCGCATTGGTGGGCATCGCTCTTGTAATTTCAGGCAAGCACCCTAAGGAGTGGCTACACCTGCTCTACGTCGCGCTTGCTATGGGACTAATTCCTTTCGCAGATAATGCGGCAATCCCCCTGCCTAGCCATCGCAAAAAAGGCTTGTATCGATTCTTGGATCACCGGACGTGGTCATATATTGGTAGCAATTGTTGGAGCGACCCACGGAACCGTCTTTACAATCTATTTGCTATTCGTGCCTCTCGTGGCTCGAATCTTGCACTGGCCGGCAAAAACCATTTCGGTGGCAATCTCGGTGGCTTTTATTCCATTTGCAACGTGGGGATTCGAAAAACGAATACGCCCAGAAATTGCGGCGAGATTCTAAATAGTACAGAAAACTAAAAGTTAGTTAGCGCTTTCTGTCAGAATTGAAACTCTGTCATTCGAGACCGAAAGAAAGCCACCCCGAACGTTGAATTCAACGTTTTCTCCGCCGGTGACTTTAATGCTGACCTTGCCGTCGACTAGGACACCAAAGATGGGCGCGTGACCTGTAAGAATTCCAAGGTCTCCTTCCACGGTGCGAGCAGAGACCATGACAGCCTCGCCCGACCATAGTCGCTCAACTGGTGACACTAGTTCGACGTTAAGAGTCATCGGAGTTTTTCCTTTAACCCTTAGCTAACTCGGCTGCACGGCGCTCAACATCGTCGAGTCCACCGCACATAAAGAAGGCTTGTTCTGGAACGTGGTCATACTTGCCATCTGCCAACGCTTCAAATGATGCAATTGTTTCTGCGACAGGAACGAACGATCCGTCGAGACCTGTAAAGGCCTTAGCAACGAAGGTGTTCTGGGACAAGAAGCGCTGAATACGACGTGCACGTCCAACGAGGATGCGATCCTCTTCAGAAAGTTCATCGATACCCAAGATCGCAATGATGTCTTGAAGATCCTTGTAACGCTGCAAGATCTGCTTGATGCGGTTAGCAACACGGAAATGGTGCTCACCGATGTAGCGAGGATCCAAGATACGAGAAGTTGAATCGAGTGGATCTACTGCAGGGTAGATACCCAATTCAGAGATCGGACGCGAAAGAACGGTGGTCGCATCAAGGTGCGCGAAGGTCGGGTGTGGCGCAGGGTCGGGGATGTCATCTGCAGGAACATAAATTGCCTGCATCGAAGTAATCGAGTGACCACGCGTTGACGTAATGCGCTCTTGAAGTTGGCCCATTTCATCAGCAAGTGTTGGCTGGTATCCAACAGCGGATGGCATACGACCAAGAAGCGTTGAAACTTCTGAACCTGCCTGGGTAAATCGGAAGATGTTGTCAATGAAGAGAAGCACATCTTGCTTCTGAACATCGCGGAAGTATTCGGCCATTGTGAGAGCAGAAAGTGCTACGCGAAGACGCGTCCCAGGTGGCTCATCCATCTGACCAAAGACCAATGCAGTCTTGTTGATAACGCCAGTTTCCATCATTTCTAGGAAGAGGTCGTTACCTTCGCGAGTACGCTCACCAACACCGGCGAATACAGATACACCACCGAAGTTTTCAGCTACGCGATAAATCATTTCCTGAATAAGAACAGTCTTACCAACGCCGGCTCCACCAAAGAGACCGATCTTTCCGCCCTTTACGTAAGGAGTAAGAAGGTCAATAACCTTGATACCAGTTTCGAACATCTCGGTCTTTGACTCAAGCTGATCGAATGGAGGTGGATCACGGTGAATGGACCAGCGCTCTTTGATGTCGAGTGAAGAGGTTGGAACATCAAGTGACTCTCCAAGGGTGTTGAACACGTGGCCCTTAGTTACATCGCCGACCGGTACCGAGATAGCAGCACCTGTATCGCTTACTTCAGCGCCACGGACCAAGCCATCGGTTGGTTGCATCGAGATCGCACGGACGAGGTTATCGCCAATGTGTTGGGCGACCTCCATCGTCAACATACGTGACTGATTATTCATCGTCACATCTACGTGCAGCGCATTGAAGATCGAAGGCATCGCATCTGCGGGGAATTCGATATCCACCACCGGTCCGATAATTCGCGCAACGCGACCTTTGCTTGTTACTGTCGACATCATTCACTCCCTGCACTAGCCGAGGCGAGCGCGTCTGCGCCGCCAACAATTTCACTGATTTCTTGGGTAATTTCGGCCTGACGAGCCGCGTTCGCAAGTCGTGTAAGCGACTTGATTAAATCATCAGCATTGTCAGTTGCTGACTTCATGGCGCGACGTCGAGCGGCATGCTCAGAGGCAGCCGATTGCAACATCGCGTTGAAGATTCGAGCTTCGATATATCGCGGCAACAGTGCATCGAGCACGGTGGCAGCGTTAGGTTCAAATTCGTACATAGGTAGCAAACCTGTTGGGATAGGCATCGTTGACTCAACAACTTCCAACGGAAGCATTCGCTTGGCCAGCGCGTTCTGGGTCAACATCGACTTGAACTCGGTATAGACGATGTGGATCTCGTCGATTCCGTGCGCATGGGTTTGTGCATCTGCCAGAAATGCGGTGATCAAAGCATCCGCGACTTCCTTAGCTTTCTCATAGGTTGGGCTGTCAGAAAAGCCAGTCCACGCTCCAGCAACTGGGCGATTTCGAAACTTGTAATAGTTCACGGCTTTACGTCCGACAAGATATGAGGAAACATCAAGCCCACGCTCGCGAAGAAGCGACGCTAGCTGCTCTCCCTCTTTCACCGCATTATTCGAGTACGCCCCTGCCATACCGCGATCTGCAGAAATGATAAGGATCGCAGCGCGCTTTGGATTCTCAGGAGGAGTCGTTAAAGGGTGATTCGTTGACGAATAAGTGGCAACCGCAGATACAGCACGAGTCAACTCATTTGCATAGGGAGTTGAAGCTGCGACCCGTTGTTGCGCCTTGACAATTCGTGAGGCCGAAATCAATTCCATGGCCTTCGTAATTTTCTTGGTCGCTTTAACAGAACGCATCCGTCGGCGATATACGCGAAGTTGGGCACCCATTTTTTACTTCTTCACCGGTGCCTGAACGTATTTGGTAACTTGCTCATTGCCTTCACCCTCAAGTGCGTCGGCTGGAGCCTCATTGAGCGCCTGAGTGGCAGAGGAAACAAAGCGCGTTTTAAACGCGGTTACCGCTTCTTCCATTGACGCGACGGTGTCATCTTTGAGTTCCTTCGTTTCGGAAATCACATCGAAGATGGCTTTGCGTTCGCGACCGATGAACTCAAGGAGTTCGGCTTCGAAGCGACGAATATCTGGAACAGCAACATCATCAAGTTTTCCAGTTGTTCCTGCCCAAATTGAGACGATCTGCTTCTCAAGTGAATAAGGCGAGTATTGACCCTGCTTAAGAAGTTCAACCATGCGAGCACCGCGCTCAAGTTGTTGCTTTGATGCAGCGTCAAGGTCAGAACCAAATGCTGCGAAAGCTTCCAACTCGCGGAACTGCGCGAGGTCAAGACGCAAGCGTCCAGCAATCTTCTTCATAGCCTTTGTCTGAGCAGAACCACCAACGCGAGAAACAGAAACACCAACGTTGATAGCTGGTCGAACGCCCGCGTTAAAGAGGTCGGTCTCAAGGAAGCACTGACCATCTGTAATCGAAATAACGTTGGTAGGAATGAACGCAGAAACGTCATTTCCCTTGGTTTCAATGATTGGCAGACCAGTCATTGAACCTCCGCCGAGTTCATCGGAAAGCTTCGCGCAACGCTCGAGAAGACGTGAGTGTAAGTAGAAAACATCTCCTGGGTATGCCTCGCGGCCTGGTGGCCGACGTAGCAATAGCGAGACCGAACGATATGCCTCGGCTTGCTTAGAAAGATCATCAAAAACGATAAGTACATGTTGTCCGGCATACATCCAGTGCTGTCCGATTGAAGAACCGGTGTATGGCGCTAGATATTTGAAGCCGGCTGGATCAGATGCTGGGGATGCAACGATTGTTGTGTATTCCATCGCGCCCGCTTCTTCAAGAGAAGCCTTAACGGAGGCAATCGTGGAACCCTTTTGACCGATAGCAACATAAATACATTTAACTTGCTTCTTTGGATCCCCTGATTTCCAGTTTTCTAACTGGTTAATAATCGTGTCAATCGCAACCGCTGTCTTACCGGTCTGACGATCGCCAATGATCAACTGACGTTGTCCGCGGCCGATTGCGGTCATTGCGTCGATTGCTTTAATTCCAGTTGCAAGTGGCTCTTTTACAGGTTGACGTTGAACAACCGATGGTGCCTGAAGTTCCAAGATTCGTCGAGCATCTGCCTTGATTTCGCCCTTGCCGTCAATTGGTCGACCAAGCGGGTCAACAACTCGACCAAGGAATGCGTCACCGACAGGCACGGAGAGAATTTCGCCTGTACGTCGTACTGATGTTCCTTCTTCAATGCCTTCGTAGCCACCCAAGATAACAACGCCGATTTCACGAACGTCGAGGTTAAGGGCCAGACCCAATGTGCCGTTTTCGAACTGAAGAAGCTCGTTAGCCATTGTTGAAGGCAACCCCTCGACGCGTGCAATTCCGTCACCCGCTTGTGTGACAGTACCGACTTCGTCTCTCGCTGCGACACCGGGATCGTACGACTTTACGAAATTCGCAAGTGCGTCACGAATCTCTTCGGGTCGGATCTGTAGCTCGGCCATCTGTTTCTCCCTTAGTTATCTCTTTAGTTAATTCTTCTGGCCAGCGAGAATTCGCCCGGCCCCTGCCAACCGGCGGCTCATCGTGCCGTCGACCAATTCATCTGCGAACTTGACTGAAACTCCACCAATTACGGTTTCATCAATTTCAATATTGACGCGTACCGGTTGGCCGACCTGCTTGGTTAAGGCTCCAACCAAACGTTCTCTCTGCGCTTGAGAAATCTCATAAGCAACGCGGACATGAGCAATCACGCGATCGCGACGGGCTGCCAATGCGAAGAGGTAATCGTGGAAGGCCCCTTCGATGCTGCGTCCCCGAAGGTGTGTCACTAAATGACCCACCAAACGAGAAGTAGAGCTACTTGCAGAACTCAATAGATCTTGAGCCAAGGCAATTTTCGCCTTATCTGCGCCAAGGGTATTGAGCGCTTTGCGAAGTTCGAAAGAGTCTGCGATTGCTTGAGACATGGTGAAGAGTTCATCTTCAACACGATCCAGTTCATTGGCAATATTTGCTGCCGACGCTTCAGCCTCAATTGCCAATTGCTCAACAACCGGGACAAGGTCACCAGATGAAGACCAACGTAGCGCGCTGATCGACTTCAACATGGATAGTGCGGATGCACCCAGCGCTTTGCCAAATATTTCTTCGACGAGGGCGATTTTTGACTCGGAATCCCGAGAAGGATCTGTCAAAGCTCGACGCAACGAAATGTTGCTAGCCAAAATATCTGTAGCAAAAAAGAGTTCGGCAGAAAGTGCGGTCGCGGTCTCAGAGGTAACACCTTTTACGGCGCCATCGAGAGCAGCACGAACCGTCACAAGTGAGGCTCTGCTACTTCCGCCTAAATGCACTCTCATCTTTCTTCCTTACTTAGATGCTTCGAGATCGTCGAGAAAACGGTCCACGACGCGGGATTGGCGGGCCTGGTCATCTAGGGCCTCTCCCACAATCTTGGACGCTAGTTCAACTGCCATAGCTCCTACTTCATTTCGAAGAGAAGTGATCGCCTGCTGACGTTCAGCTTCAATCGAAGCATGAGCAGAAGCAGTGATACGCGCTGCTTCCTCTTGCGCCTTTGCGCGCAACTCTTCAATAATCGCCACGCCTTGTGAGCGAGCTTCCTCACGCATGTTTTGAGACTCTTCGCGAGCTTTCGAAAGTTGCTCCGTGTACTGTGCGAGAGCGCGTTGCGCTTCGGCCTGAGCTTTTTCAGCTCGCTCGATTCCGCCCTGGATTGCCTCAGTACGTGCCGTAAATCCCTTTTCGAACATCGGCACAACTGCACGACGCAATACCAAAAAGAGCAATGTAAACGCGATAGCACCGACGATCAGTTCCGCAGTGTGCGGGATCAGCGGATTAGCATTCTCTGCTGTGAGGTTCACTGTGCGAATCACTCTTGTACTCCTATCTGATTCTTAGAATTGAGAAAATACAGAGTTAGAGAACGAAAGCAAGAACGAGACCGAAGAGCGCAAGTGCTTCAGCAAGTGCGAATCCAAGGAACGCAATTGGCTGTAGAACGCTACGAGCTTCTGGCTGACGTGCTACGCCGCTGATGTACGCAGCGAAGATCATTCCGGTAGCAATCGCGGGTCCGATTGCAGAGAGGCCATAACCGACCAGGTTGAGTGTGCCTTTCATTTTCTTACCTTTCTAGCAAGTGATCAAGCGGAGTGCTTGATGTGAGTTTGTCTTTAGTGCTCGTCGGCAAGGGCGCCGGCGATGTAGAGAGCTGTAAGCAGAGTGAATATGTACGCCTGCAAACATTGGACCATGAATTCGAAGAAAGTCAGCCCAATGCCGAAAGCAAAGGCAAATGGACTAATTAACTTCAAACCAATAACACCCTTAAGTAGATGATCTCCACCCAAGATGAAAACGAGAAGGAGCAAGTGCCCCGCGAACATATTCGCAAAAAGACGAAGTGAGAGAGTCAGCGGGCGAACGATGAAGAATGTCGCCAATTCGAGTGGCGTAAGAAGAATGTAGGCAGCCTTAGGAACTCCCGGCATGAACATAATGTCTTTGAGGTATTTACGAATACCTTGCTTTCGAATTCCGACGTAATGGAAAACGACAAAGGTGAAGATCGCAAGAACGTACGGAAAGCTCACATGCGACATCGCTGGAAATTGGAGAAGAGGAATAATTCCAAAAATGTTGTTGGTCAGTACAAAAGTAAAGAGAGTAAAAAGGTATGGGACGAAGCGCATAAATTCATGCCCGATGTTTTCGCGAGCAACGTCATTGCGGACAAATTCATAAATCTTTTCACCAGCAAACTGAAGTCTGGAAGGCACAATTGCCGCTTTTCGCGAGGCCATAATGAAGAAGACGGATACCACGATTACAGAAAGGAATACGAGAAGAATTGGCTTAGTTGTGTATTCATTGTTGCCAAAAACTGGTGGAAGATTGAAGTCGTTGGTGCTCGGCGGGACAAATCCAGCGCCTTCTCTGCTCAACAAGTGCAACGAGCGCACGCACACTCCTCAACTATTCTCGAATATTCTCGAATTGCCGTTTTTCTTATTTTCCCTGCGACCTTCATCCAGCGTGCCAACCTTATTGGGAAAGCCCCGAACCTGTGAAATCGTGCTTATTCGCGCCCAAATCGGAGCCAGACCAGGTAAATCGCTGCGCCAGCCCCAAGCACCAAGCCCCCCAAAAGAAAGAAATGGGTCTTGAGCCAATGATCCATTAGCCAACCGGCACCGCCCCAAAAGAGCAGCCCCGAAAGTAGGTATCCGAAAATGGACCAAGCAGCGCCTTCATCTTTAACGGCCATCGAGGTCTCCTTTACCGCTGCCCAGAATCTGCGGTGGGATCCACTGTCGTGGGTGACGTGGAAGGCAATGGTAGATGTAACTGAAGCTTAAGAAAACTGCGAATTTCGCCTCCGAGCCATGCGATCGTGAGGGCTAGCGCCACGACCCCGAAACTTCCCCTGTCAATGCTCTCTCGGGAGGTGTAATTGGTAATTAACCAGAGTCCCAAACCAAGGAGAGCGATCTTGGCAAAGTAAGAAAAAATTGCCAGTGCAAAGGTCGTCAGCGGATCCAGTTTTCTCGAGATAGAAGAGACGACTAAGTGAACCGTGAAATACATCACGACCACGAATTGGGCCAGGAGCGCTGCCAATAACCCTGCTTTGCCTCGAATGATGGCGGCGGCGATGATCCCAATAATTCCAACAATGAGGGAAGGGAAAAGTGCCCCCCGAATTAACTCCTTCTCTGGAGTGCGATTCGTGGTCACTGCCGAACCTGTGTCTTCGTATCTTTTGACGCCCAAGTCCGACTGACCAG
>JAPLBP010000072.1:14667-23312 GCA_026392695.1 Actinomycetota bacterium
CGACCCATAAAGGCGCAAAAGCAAGCACAGTCACGGGTATAGCGACGGCCGCCGTCCAGGAATACATAATCAGCGCAGTTTTTGAATGAGAATTTCCGGCGCTCAACAATCGGTGATGAAGGTGTTCGCGATCAGGAGCAAAGGGTGATCTTCCCGAAAGTGCCCGTCGCAAAACTGCCAGAACTAGGTCGGCCAAAGGAATTGCTAGCACTGCAAATGGTAAGAGCAGAGGCAAAAGAGTTGGTCCGCCATTCTCCGATGAGATGGAGTTCGCATCTACTTGCCCCGTCAAGGTAATTGCAGCAGCCGAAAGTAGAAGCCCGAGAAACATAGATCCGGAATCGCCCATGAATATTTTCGCGGGATGAGAATTGTGAGGCAAAAATCCCAGACAGACTCCGACGATGATGGCGGTTATAAGGGAAGGCGAGCCGGCACGACTAAATCCATTAACGACAGCTAGTAAATAGGCGAATGCGAAAAAGGACGCTCCTGATATCGCAATTATTCCCGCCGCCAAGCCGTCAAGTCCATCAATGAAATTCACTGCGTTGATAGTCACCACCACTGTGAGCACCGTCAAGAGTTGACCGATACTTTGGGGAAGAGTAATCACTCCGTTGATTGGTAGCCAGAAGAGTTGGACTCCATATAGGAGCAATATTCCAGCTGCTAAAGCTTGACCCGCTAACTTCGTGAGGGCATCCAGCTGAAACCGGTCATCGGCCATACCTAAAAGAATGACGAAAGTGGAGGCGAGGAATATGCCTTCGAGTTCGTGTCCGAATGATTTTCCGACCAAGGAGAGATGCCGGACGATTAATAAGGTAATCGACATAGAGATCCACATCGCCAATCCGCCCCATCGGACAGTTGGAAGAGTGTGTACATCACGAATTCTGATTTCCGCTATCGCACCAAATCTTTCAGCCAATTTCTTTACGAAGGGAGTGATTACATAGCAAAGCACCGCTGCCAAAAGCGCTGTCGCTAGATAGTCCCGCATAATGAATTCAAAACCTCGTTCTTATGCTGCGTAAATCGGGAATCTAGAAGTCAAGGCATGCACTTCCTTCCGGATTTGACCAAGGGCGTTCTCATCCTCAGTCGCGATAGCTCGCGAAATGAAAGAGGCAATCTGATGCATTTCTTCCTTGCCCATACCTTGAGTCGTCGTAGCGGCCGATCCAACGCGAATTCCACTTGTCACTGCAGGAGACTCTGGATCAAAGGGAATCGCATTCTTATTCAGAACAATTCCAGCAATGCCACAACGCTGATCAGCAATCTTTCCGTTCACGTTAGTGCTTCGAATGTCGATCAACGCGAGGTGAGTTTGGGTTCCACCAGAAACTGCTCGCATGCCTTCATTTACTAACCCTGCCGCTAACTCTTGGCAATTAGAAATGACGTCCCGCGCATATTTTTGGTAGGCAGGCTGTGCACACTCCTTGAGCGCAACCGCCTTGCCAGCCACTGCCGACATGATTGGCCCACCCTGCATTCCTGGGAAAACAGCCTTATCAATCGCAGCTGCATGCTGGGCTTTGGACAAGATCATTCCGCCACGTGGACCGCGCAATACTTTATGGGTCGTAAACGAGACGACATCGGCAAAGGGAACGGGCGAAGGAATTGCTTTTCCTGCAACAAGTCCGATGAAGTGTGCAGCATCTACCCACATGATTGCACCAACTTCATCACAAATTGCACGCACTTTTTCGAAATCAATCAAACTTGGATAGGCCGTTGCTCCAGTGCAAATCATCTTTGGCTTATTTGCAATTGCGAGATCTCGCAGTTCGTCATAATCAATAAGTTCATCGGATTGGCGAACACCGTAAGAAACTATATTGAACCACTTGCCTGAGAAGTTCACTTTGGAACCGTGCGTCAAGTGACCACCGTGCGGCAGCGACATCGCTAACACTGTGTCGCCAGGTTTTGTGAACGCTGCGTAGACAGCAATATTCGCGCTGGCCCCAGAGTGAGGTTGCACATTTGCGTGTTCGGCACCAAAGAGGGATTTGGCTCGATCGATGGCCAGGATTTCAGCCTTATCTACTTCTTCACAACCGCCGTAATATCGCTTGCCGGCATAACCTTCGGCGTATTTATTGGACAGCGTTGAACCTAACGCGGCCAAAACGGCGCGCGAAGTAAAATTTTCACTCGCTATGAGTTGAAGGTCGCTTTGCTGGCGCCGAAGTTCCGAAAGAAGAATTGCCGCAATATCTGGGTCTTGTTCGCTCAGTAAATCGAAATCGGGACCGTAAAAAGGGGTATATGACATGCCTCTAGCCTATTGCTTCACGCTCAATCTCAGGAACTTTCGCTGCCAGCGCCTTAAATGAAATAGCTCCCTCGCGTACCACGGTGAGTTTTCCCTCGGCGGCACGAACCAAAGTCGAGGGCTTTCGCGTTTTCAATTTTCCCGTATGGAAAATTCCTGCCAAATCAGAATCGAGAGCTGCGATTAAATTGACATCGAGAATCGGCGGGCGTCCGGCAAGGGCTGCACTGGCCACCGCAAGGGGGCCGGATTTTTTAAGAAGGGCAAGAACAAATTCCGCCGAAGGAGTCCTTACACATATTTCATCTAACGCTTTGTCATCGCCCAAATCCCAATTGAGTCCTACATGTGGTGGAAGCAGGAGAGAAAGTTGACCTGGCCAAAACTCTTTAATCATTGTGCGGGCCGAATCTGGAATTTCTCTCACAATTCCTTCTAAGACTTTTTCCCCTGACACGAGGACCTGCGCTGCAACTCCGAGGTCATCTCCACGCAAAACATGCATCGCCCGGACTCCATCATGAAGAAACGCGTCTACTAAAAACACATAGGAGTTTTCCAGTGGCGCAACAATAATGAATCCAGATCTAATCCACTCTAACGCCTGCTTAACATGGTTTTTTAGTTCACCTTCACGAATATCAATTTGCTGCCCCATCAACGAATCCTCTCTGCACTCGTCCAGCGAGATCTATTATTCAAATCCAGATGAACCCTAACCTCTTTGAAATACGGTACAAGAGCGGAAGCAACAGCATCGGCTTGATCCTCACCATGCTCCATGACCAATAGTCCGCCGCCCTTAAGCAATCGTGCTGCAGCAACTATAAATTTCTCAGGTACTTCCATTCCGTTTTTGCCACCAAAGAGCGCAAAATGAGGTTCGTAGTTCTTAACCTCGAACGGCAATTCTTGTGCGTTGGGAATGTACGGAGGATTGGCAATAACCAAATCTGCCTTAACTCCATCTAGCGCTGTTGTTACGTCTTCCTCAACAATGCGCACCTCTGTCTCACTTGCTTCGACATTCTTTCGGAGCCAAATCAAAGCCCCAGGATCACTTTCAACTGCAATCACACGCGAATTGGGAGCCTCTGTCGCGATTGCTAGAGCTAAGGCCCCGGATCCAGAACCGAGATCAATAACGCTCGTTGTCTTCGCACGTGTTCGCAAGTGAGTAATAACATGACTAACCAGAAGTTCGGATTCTGGACGCGGAATTAAGACGCCTTTACCAACTTTTAGCGTGAGATTTCTAAAGTAGGCCTCACCAGTTATGTATTGAACCGGCTCCCTTGTTAAACGACGGGCACACGCTGCGTTAAAGAGATCTTCGATCTCTTCTTCATTTTCGAATTGATCCAAGGCTTTCTGCAGAGTCACACTGTTATGTAAGTCCATTCGAGTGATTCCCAAGATATGTGCAAAGAGAAGCTCAGCGTCGACTTCTTGAAATCCAGAATGAGTGAATTCTCGCTTAGCTCGCAATAGTTCGTTTCGATAATCCATCATCGGGTCAATTCAGTGGGTAGATGCCAATTTAGCGGCCTTATCAGCGTCAAGAAGGGCTTGAATCATCACATCTAATTCCCCACCAAGTACCGCATCTAGGTTGTTGGCCTTGAAATTCACACGGTGATCACTAATGCGATTTTCAGGATAGTTATAGGTGCGAATTCTTTCACTTCGATCCACTGTGCGAACCTGACTCTTGCGCTCAGCCATGGCAGCTTCATCGGCCGCCTCTTGTGCAGCTGCGAGGATTCGCGCACGCAAAATACGCAAGGCCGATTCCTTATTCTGAAGTTGGCTCTTTTCATTTTGGCATGACACAACGATGCCCGTTGGAAGGTGAGTAATACGCACTGCTGAGTCAGTCGTGTTTACGCTTTGACCGCCTGGCCCACTCGAACGATAGACATCTATTCGTAAATCATTCATATTGATGTCTACATCGATTTCTTCTGCTTCAGGCAGAACCAAAACTCCCGCAGCTGATGTATGAATACGTCCCTGAGATTCGGTCTCTGGAACACGTTGAACTCTATGAACTCCGCCTTCAAATTTCAGGCGTGCATAAGGTGATTTTCCAGGTTCTGCCACGCCTCGAGATTTAACGGCGATGGAAATATCCTTGTAGCCGCCTAAATCGCTTTCAGTCGCATCGAGAACTTCCGTCTTCCAACCTTGCTTTTCTGCATAGCGAAGGTACATACGCAACAAATCTCCGGCAAAGAGTGCGGACTCATCGCCACCAGCGCCCGCTTTGATTTCCATAATTACGTCACGGTCATCATTCGGGTCGCGAGGTAGAAGAAGCTCTTCCAATCGCGAAGCGGAAAGATCGCACTGGATTTCTAGTTCTGGAATTTCTTTTTCGAAATCAGGATCAACCTGTACCAATTCTTTTGCCGCAGCAAGATCGTCTTCAGCAGATCTCCATTGTCGGTAGCCAGCAACCACGGGTCCGAGTTGGGCGTAGCGCCTACCGAGCAGGCGAGCTTTGCCTTGATCGTTATGAATGCTGGGATCAGCCATCTGCGCTTCGAGTTCGGCGTACTCGCGTACAAGTTCGTGGGCAGAGGCGAATCTGTCTTCGTTGCTCAACTTCGCCTCCTTAAGTGATCGATAAGAATTTTCTGGAAATAAAAAGACCGCGACCGCTACAGAAGTAACGGAAGCGGTCTAATTAGAAAGCTACTTAACGCCTGACTTTCCGAAGCGCTCTTCGAACTTCGCAACGCGGCCACCAGTATCGAGAATGCGCTGTTTGCCGGTGTAGAAAGGATGGCAGGCTGAACATACTTCGACGTAGATTGAACCACTTGGAACGGTTGAACGAGTTGTAAATACCTCGCCACAACCGCAGGTGACTTTAGTTTCACCATATTGCGGATGGATCTCTTTTTTCATTTTCTTCCCTTTCGGTTGGGCTGGGTCGCCTATTCCTAGGTCGTGAACCAGCTCGTAGCGGGTTAAGGGTAACGCTCACGCCCACCCTTACGAAATCGTGCCAAAAACGAGCCTAAAACAGGCTCATTTTGCGGCTGAACTATTTACTCGTTGCCTGTTCCAACCATCGTCTTTTGGACCTGCATCAAGAACTCCACGTTGGACTTCGTGCCCTTCATCTTCTCGAGCAAAAGCTCAAGGGCTTGTTGGGTATCCAATGCGTGAAGTACGCGACGCAATTTCCAAACGATATTGAGTTCTTCGGCGCCCATAAGAATTTCTTCTTTACGAGTACTTGAAAGATCAACATTGACGGCTGGGAAAATACGCTTGTCTGCCATACGGCGGTCAAGAATAAGTTCCATATTGCCAGTGCCCTTGAACTCTTCGAAGATAACTTCATCCATACGAGAGCCAGTATCAACCAAGGCTGTTGCCAGAATAGTGAGTGATCCACCATCTTCGATATTTCGCGCAGCACCAAAGAATTTCTTCGGTGGGTAGAGAGCTGCCGAATCAACGCCACCAGAAAGAATTCGACCACTGGCAGGCGCCGCAATGTTGTAAGCGCGTCCGAGTCGAGTAATTGAGTCGAGAAGAACAACGACATCGTGGCCCAATTCAACGAGTCGCTTTGCTCGCTCAATAGCCAACTCTGCGACAGTAGTGTGATCATCGGCCGGACGATCAAAGGTAGATGCAATGACTTCACCCTTGATTGAACGCTGCATGTCGGTCACTTCTTCTGGACGTTCATCTACGAGCACCACCATTAGGTGACACTCTGGATTATTTGTCGTAATCGCGTTTGCAATGGCCTGAAGGACCATTGTCTTTCCTGCCTTTGGAGGAGAAACAATCAGACCACGTTGTCCCTTTCCAATTGGCGAAATGAGATCGATGACGCGAGTGGTCAAAATGTTGGACGTTGTCTCTAGACGTAGTCGCTCTTGCGGATACAACGGAACCAATTTGGAAAACTCGACACGATTGCGCGCCTCTTCAGGATCCACTCCATTGATGGTGTCTAGACGCATCAAAGCATTGAACTTCTCACGCCGCTCACCTTCACGGGACTGTCGCACAGCGCCAGTAACAACATCTCCCTTACGCAGTCCATAT
Organism: Actinomycetota bacterium; assembly: GCA_026392695.1. Taxonomy (GTDB): domain Bacteria; phylum Actinomycetota; class Actinomycetes; order Nanopelagicales; family Nanopelagicaceae; genus QYPT01. The sequence continues at coordinate 21,035 of JAPLBP010000072.1, forward strand.
CGTCGTACCTGCTGCAAAGAAATGTAAACATCGTTAGGTCCCGGCAAATACCCACCTGTGCGAATAAATGCATAGCTTTCCAAGATGTCTACGAGGCCACCCACAGGAACTAATACATCATCATCGGCAAGAACGGGTTCACGCTCTTCACGAGCATTTCTATCTCTACCAGCGTCACGTCCACGATCGCGTCCTCGATCTCGACCGCGATCTCGACCGCGATCTCGTCGGGATCCAGAGTCTGAATCGCGGTCTGAATTATTTTCAGAGGATCGGTCATCACCCTGTGATGCTGGGGCGCTCTTTTCTTCGGTTTCTTCGGCCTCACGCTTTTTATTTCGATTCTTGTTGCGCTCTTCTCGACGCGCTTCTCTCTCAAGTTTTGCAGCTTCGCGATTAGCAGCTTGTAAATCGCTGATTGCTTGCACGAGCGCAGCCTTCTTGAGCTTGCCAGCGCCTTCCACTCCTAGTTGATTAGCGACTTCCTGTAGTTGCGGAAGGAGCATGGAGGAGAGTTCAGGGCTATTGGATCGGACAGTGCCTTTTTCAGTCATTGAGCTTCATTTCAGTTATGGGAATAATCCCGTGAATTTTTTATGATTATCTGTAAGTCTCGCGCCAGAAGGCGGTTCAGATAAGAAAACCATAGCACCTCTGTAACGGTCGGCAAAACCCGCCGCTGCCCAGAGTTAGGAGGAAAGAATTTCTGTACCTCGCGCGGAAACGGGCAGGTGTTGAAGGGCGAAATGTGAGCCTGCTGCGCGTTGGAGCTCGGCAACCTCACTCGGGTCCCCCGTATGAAGTACCAACACAGTTGGTCCGGCTCCCGATATAAATGCGGCCACTCCGGCGGCACGCAATTTATTGACCAGGCCGAATGACAAAGGCATGGCCTCTTGTCGATATTTCTGATGCAAGAAATCTTCGGTGGCGCTAAAGAGTAAGTCAGGTCGACTTGTTAGAGCTTGTGAAAGAAGAGCAGTGTTACGCGAATTCGCGACGGCATCGGCCATAGGAATTGAGTCAGGAAGCAACTTTCGCGCTTTCGATGTTGCAACCGACGTTGTCGGAATAAAAGCAAGGGAACTTATCCGTGGGTCAACGTTAAGTTTTATAGCTCGGGCAACAGTTTCTCCATGTCGATCTTCTTGCCAGGAGATTGTGGCTCCACCCATCAACGTCGCCGCAACATTGTCCGGATGACCTTCAAGTTTCGCCGCGATCGTTAAGAGAGCTTCATCATTCATGCGTTCATCCCCTGAAAGAACAAGCGCGCGAGCAAGGACAAGTCCTCCGACTATGGCAGCAGCGGATGAACCAAGTCCACGTCCGTGTGGAATTACGTTAAGTGCTCGGACGGCCAATCCACGGGGACGTCCGCCCATAAAATCGAAGCCTTGATACATTGATTTTACGAGAAGATTTTTTTCGTCGCGACGCAAATCAATTGAACCTTCACCAGTGATATCAATATCTAGTCCAGGCTCATCCATCACTTGTGCCACGTACCGATCATGCATTCCTAGAGCTAGCGCAAAGGAATCAAAGCCAGGTCCTAGATTGGCACTTGACGCACAGACTTGTACCTGAAGCGGGGTTGCACGAAACATTGGTTTTGCCATGGTGGATCTACTTTAAACCTAACGCTTCTGCCGCAACCGATGCGTCGGCCGGAATAACAATGGGATCGCCAGCACCTTCGAGTGCCCAGTGAACATCTTTCAACCCATGTCCGGTAACGGTGATGACAATTCTCTTTCCATGAGGCAATTTGCCCATGCTTTCATATTTGATAAGGCCAGCAAGCCCCGCGGCGCTGGATGGCTCAACAAATACGCCTTCTCGGGATGCGATTAACCGATAGGCACTTAGGATTTCTTCATCTGTCACCGAGTCGATAAGACCACCAGATTCATCTCGAGCAGCAACTGCTTGCTTCCATGACGCTGGATTGCCGATACGTATTGCTGTCGCAATAGTTTCGGGATTAGTGACGATTTCTCCGCGAACAATCGGCGCTGAACCTTCTGCTTGGAAACCCCACATCTGAGGTCGTTGTGTTGAAATCTCATCAACACGATATTCGTTGTAGCCCTTCCAATACGCAGTGATATTGCCTGCATTTCCCACCGGCAGTGCGTGGATATCGGGAGCATCGCCAAGAAAATCAATCACTTCGAAAGCGGCGGTCTTTTGGCCCTCGATGCGAGACGGATTAACGGAGTTGACCAATGCAACAGGATAAGTGTCCGAGAGGTCGCGTGCGGGATTAAGGCAA
>JAPLBP010000079.1:0-5633 GCA_026392695.1 Actinomycetota bacterium
GGATCCCCAGGGCCATATCGAACATCAGTTTCTTTTGGTCGATGACGGCGCGACATCATGGCTTGTTCTTGATGCCGGAAGAGCAGCATCATTGATTGATCACCTCAATCGAATGAAATTCATGATGCGAGTTGAAATCACTAATGCATCGAACGAGTATGCATTTGTGAAGGCGCCGGGATTGACGGACGACCATGGTGGTCCTTACCTCATTGTTCCCCGACAGGAATTGGAAAGTCGGAAATCCCAATTCAATGAAACTGGGATTCAAGTTGGAACCTGGGCTTTGGATGCACAACGCGTCGCAGCCAAACGACCACGAATCGGCTATGAGATGGATTTTAAGTCCATACCCAATGAACTTGGACTTCTCAACTCGGCCGTGCATATGAACAAAGGGTGTTATCGCGGACAAGAGACTGTCGCGAAGATTGCAAACCTTGGAAACCCTCCGAGGCGATTAGTTTTATTGCATCTGGACGGCAGTGTCGTGACTATCCCAAGTGTGGGATCCCCGGTAGAAAAAGATGGGGTCAAAGTTGGATTTATCGGAACTACTGCTCGTCATTTTGAGTTAGGAACGATTGCCCTTGCAGTCGTTAAGAGAAATACACCAGAGGACGCGACATTGATGATTGAAGGAATTCCCGCCTCGCAAGATTTATCCTAATAAACGAGGGATTGTGTTTTTTCTCTCAAAATCTCTTCGACAAATGATGTCGCCCCTGCAATTCGAATCCCTGGAATTTGATTCCCATCATTGATATTTCTCCGCACTGCACACTGACTGCAAAGAGTCACTGTTGCGTTCTCGATAAGATTCTTCAGCGCCTCGCCGATGGGCGCGGCGTGTGGAAGGCGAAATTCATCTGCCTTGCCCGGTAACGCCAGCCAAGCAGCATCTCCCGCTAACCAAAATGAGACTTCAACATCGGAAGCAAGTGCGGTTGATGCAACCGTGAAGGCCTGAGAAACTCTTTCGGCATCACTGATGCCCGTGGCAAGTTTGATCACTAATCGGGTAGATCGTTCCATGTAATTACTCTAAACCAGTTAGCGCCCTGGTCGCGCTAGGCTACGGACAGTGGAGGTCCGATGGCAACGGTCACGTCAATTGCGCTTGCGGTTATTGCGTGCGCCTTCGGCATCGCGTTAATACTTTTCGGTTTTCTCGACTGGCGAAAAGATAGGAGTTAAGTGTGTTCACTATTCCCGAAGGCCTCCATCCAGAGCTAAATCCACTTGCATGGCTTGTAGGTACATGGAGAGGCAAAGGTCGTGGCGAATACGCGACCGTCGCTCCTTTTGAATTTGCCCATGAAGTTGTTTTCAGCCATGACGAGAGGCCGTTTCTTAATTATTTTTCGCGCTCATGGATTATTGATGAAAACGGCGACATCATTCGACCTGCCGCCTCCGAAACAGGATTTTGGCGGGTAAAACCCGATAACGTTTTAGAAGTTTTAATTTCGCATAACACTGGAATCACTGAAGGCTGGGTTGGACGTTTTGACGGACCCAAAATCCAGCTTGAGATGGATCAGGGATATTCCGCACCGACCGCGAAAGTCGTTACTGGAGGTTCGCGTTTGTACGGTTTAGTTGAAGGTGAACTTTTTTTCGCATACGACATGGCCGCGGAGGGCTATCCGCTTCAAGCTCATCTCTGGTCGACCTTGCCTCGCTCTTATGGTTGAGCAGGTTAATGATGCTGTCCTGGTTCGCCTTGAACGAGGTGGAGTTTTAGAATCACATCACAAAGGCCATCTCATTCTTTTAAATTCTGATGGAAGTGTGGCGTTTTCCTTAGGCGACATGGAAGCATCGGTCTACCCCAGGTCATCCATCAAAGGAATTCAAGCTTCGGCAATGGTTCGATCTGGATTAAAATTAGAGCCAAGACTTCTCGCACTAGTTGCAGCAAGTCACTCCGGTTCCGATCTTCATCAGAGCGCAGCACGTGAAATTCTTTCGCTAGGCGGGCTATCAGAAAGCGCATTACGTAATGCGCTTGATAAGCCACTGGGTGAGGAGGAGCGTCGAGCTTGGGCAGATAAACCGGCGACGTCCTTGGCACAAAATTGCAGTGGAAAGCACGCAGGAATGTTGCTTACCTGCGTTGTCAATGGATGGACAACCGATGACTATCTATTGCCCACACATCCCCTGCAGCGTGAAATTAGAAAAGAGTTGGAAGTCCTTGGTGGTGAGTTAATTTCAACGATCAGCGTTGATGGATGTGGCGCTCCACTGTTCTTAATTTCATTGAGAGCCTTAGCGACAGGAATACGCGCTTTAACCATTTCACAGGACCCAGTACATAAAAAAGTAGTCGAGGCATGTAAAGAATTTCCTGAAATGGTTGCAGGAGAGGGGCGCTCGACCACTCGATTGATGCGTCAAGTCGAAGGATTATTCTTAAAGGAAGGTGCGGAAGGTGTTGGCGTAGGGGCATTACCTGATGGTCGCACCTTTGCATTCAAAGTCAGCGATGGTTCATCGCGGCCTTACTCCCTCATCGTGTCGGCTTGCTTGAAACGCTTAGGAGCCCTCGCGAATGAGGAAACAACGCCTATTTTTGGAGGAAATGAAGTTGTAGGCGTGCTTAAACCGAGTTTCTAACTCGACTTTGAAGGCAGATACACTTAGAAGATGAATGGCCACATCGCAACGTTGATGGTTCATACCTCACCCTTAGACCAAGCTGGTGTTGGTGATGCGGGTGGGATGAATGTCTATGTGGCAGAAAATGCTAAACGCATGGCTGCAATGGGTGTGAAAGTAGATATTTTTACTCGAAGAAATCATGTCGATCTTCCCGATGTTGTAGAGCTAGCTGACGGAGTTAATGTTCGACATTTAGATGCTGGACCAATCGAGGGATTATCAAAGGAAGATCTTCCACGATTTATTGGCGAACTTTCTCAAGAATTCACAAATGTTTTAAAAGCAAAGTCAATTTATGACGTAATCCATTCTCACTATTGGATCTCCGGCATGGTCGGAATTCCTGCCAGTCAACGTTTCGGAATACCACTGGTGCACACGATGCATACGATGGCTAAGGTCAAAAATCTAAACCTTGCCGAGGGTGAAACCGCAGAGCCAGAGAACAGGGCAGAAGGCGAAACTGCCGTTGTCCAAGCCTCGAGCGCGTTAATAGCAAATACTGATTCTGAGGCGGCCAGTCTTGTTTCTCTATATGGGGCTTGCCCTGATCGAGTACATGTTGTTACTCCTGGGGTGGATCTCTACACATTCACTCCGGGAAGCGGAAAGGTCGCCGCGCGAAGGAATCTCAACATCGCACAAGATGCAACAGTGATTACTTTTGTAGGTCGAATTCAACCGCATAAAGGGCCAGAACTTTTGATTCGAGCGACAGCGGAAATGCTTTCGCATTCACCACACTTGCGACCGAAATTAGTTGTTTACGTTATAGGTGGTGACTCAGGTACAGGAAGCACCGAAGTCGCACGGTTAAAAGAGTTAGCAAGTTGGCTCAATCTTTCCGATGTTATTCGCTTTCTAGCTCCCATCCCACGAATGGATTTGCCTAACTGGTATCGCGCAGCCGATTTGGTCTGCGTTCCAAGTTATAGCGAATCATTTGGACTTGTTGCCTTGGAAGCCCAAGCATGCGGAACTCCCGTAGTAGCAACGGCAGTGGGAGGACTTCGCACTGCAGTTGCAGATGGAATTTCTGGTGTGCTGGTTGATGGGCATGATCCAAGGGCTTGGTCCTCAGTGCTCGCTCGACTCATATCAGAGCCCGCCCGACGCGTTTTGCTTTCACTCGGCGCGCTAGAGCACTCTTCGCACTTTGGATGGGACGCAACGGCGCGAGGGACATTGGATATTTATGATCGTGTGCTGTCATTAGCTCAGCATCAAAGATCTTCTGCTAATCAGTAAGCCATGGTGGCCATGGATCCGAGGGCAATAATTGAAGAATTCTTAGACTCTCACGATCTAGATCACGAGAGAAAAGATGTGAATACTTTTTACGTTACATTGCCAGGCGAGAAAAAACTAGAAACTCATTGCGCGTTAATCGTCGGAGACCATTCTTTGAGTATTACAGCTTTTGTTATTCGAAAGCCCGACGAAAATTTCCTCGGTGTATTTGAATGGTGCATGCGTAAAAATGCAAGTATGTACGGAATCGCATTTGCGCTTAATGAGTTAGGAGACGTCTATTTAGTAGGTCGGTTACCGCATAATGCTGTGACAGAAAGAGAGATAGATCGATTACTGGGTTCAGTGTTGCAGTATTCAGATTCTGCATTCAATCCGCTGCTCGAGTTAGGATTTGCATCAGCCATTAGAAGAGAATGGGCGTGGAGAGTTTCTCGAGGAGAATCGCTAGCCAATCTTGTGGGATTTGCGCATTTGATCTAAACATCTCCTCTTGGCAAGATGTACCTATGACTTACACCTTGATCTTGCTTCGCCACGGCGAGAGTGAATGGAATGCCAAGAACCTATTTACTGGATGGGTGGATGTAAGACTTTCGGAAAAGGGTGAAAATGAAGCCGCTCAAGGGGGCCGTCTGCTGAAAGAGCGTGGCTTATTTCCGGATCTTCTTCACACGTCGTTGCTTCGTCGCGCGATCCACACGGCGCAGTTGGCACTAGATGAATGTGATCGCCACTGGATTCCCGTCTCACGTTCGTGGCGCTTAAACGAGCGTCACTACGGCGCTCTTCAAGGCAAAGATAAGAAAGCAACTCTTGAAATGTACGGCGAAGAGCAATTTAAATTATGGCGTCGCTCCTACGATGTGCCACCACCGCCGATCGATACCTTAGATCCGTTTAGTCAATCTTCAGACGTTCGCTACGCGGATCTCGGTGAAGCAATCCCTCGCACAGAATGTCTCAAGGATGTCGTGGGACGAATGCTTCCATACTGGACAGATTCGATCGTTCCGGATCTTCGTCGAAATAAAACGGTTCTCGTGACCGCTCATGGAAATTCTTTACGTGCTCTTGTTAAACATTTAGACGGTATAAGCGATGAGGCGATTGCCGAACTCAATATTCCAACGGGAATTCCCCTTCTATATGAGTTAAACGAAGAGATGCTCCCCGTCAAACCTGGAGGAGAGTATCTTGATCCATCCGCTGCTGCGGCTGCAATTGACGCTGTCGCGAATCAGGGCAAACGTTAAGCTAAATCTGAAGAGTATTCTCCAGTGACAAGGAAGTAGACACGTCTAGCAACCGAGACCGCATGATCTGCACATCGTTCGTAATATCGCCCAAGCAAAGTCATATCGATCGCGGTTTCAATTCCGTGTCGCCAAGAGTCATCTAATAAAGTTAGAAAAAGTTTTCGATGAAGCTTATCCATATCATCATCATCCTTTTCTAATTGGATTGCGTCGTCGAGATTGTGCGATGCAATCACAGAGGTGGCCTTTGCAATAATGCGTTCTGCAATTGTTCCCATCTCACGAACAGTCTCGACCAACTCAGACGGCACGGCCTTAGCCGGGTATCGCATTCGCGCAACTTTGGCGATGTGACTAGTGAGATCGCCCATTCGCTCCAGGTCTGCGCTCATGCGTAGGGATGTAATCAGGGTTAGAAGGTCACCAGCTACGGGCTGCTGACGGGCAAGCAATGTC
>JAPLBP010000079.1:5640-22662 GCA_026392695.1 Actinomycetota bacterium
CTTGGCGTCTAATTCATGTTGAACATTATCTATATGGGCATCTTCCGATATCACTTGTTCTGCTAAAGGTAAGTCGGCGTCGAGAAGCGCAGATGTGGCGCGAGCCATAGAACGACCAACCATCTCTCCCATCTCAACAAGCATCAGGCTGATTGAATCCAAGTCATCGTGAAAGGCGTCGCGCATGAGCCAAGAATATCTACAAATGCCCTCTCAATGGGAGGCGTAAGTGAACAACGATTGAATGAAGGTTAAAGATTTGGGGTATTAGCCGCTTTTGAGCGCTATCGATAGGCGGAGTTGTGCCTTAGTTCTCTACGATGAGGGGGTGTTACGAAGAAGACGAGTAAATGCCGAGGTCGAAGCCCTCAGAGAAGTTCCCGACGGCGTTTACGATTTACTCCGAGTTATTGATGCCGAGTTCCTCATTCTTTCTCCTGGGGAAATAGTTCTTGATTCTTCAGAGAGAACGGACGCCCTAAGTTTGGTGCGCGAGGGAAGATTAGTTTCTGACCCGATTCTCAATTTGGTTCGCGCTGTTCGACGATCTGGGGAATACCAGGAAGCGACTCTTTCGCTGCCACGTGGACCTATTGGTCAAGGCTCACACGATTTATTGGTTCGTGTTTCCCCGATAGAAGATGAGGGGCTTATCGTTGTTCTCATTTTCGACGATAGTGAATTTAGAAGGCTAGATGCGATTCGACGAGATTTCATTGCGAATATTTCGCACGAACTTAAAACGCCGATCGGAGCACTCTCAATCTTGAGCGAGGCAGTATTGGGTGCGAAAGATGATCCAGACTCAATTGTACGTTTTGCCACCCGAATGCAGGTTGAGGCGACTCGGCTCTCTGATTTGGTTCAGGAAATCATCGACCTTTCTCGTTTGCAGGATGACGATCCTTTGAAGCGGGCGAAAATCATTGAACTCTCGCCATTGATTATGGATGTAATCGAAGGGTCGCGCATTGAGGCAGAGGCCAGAGGTATTTCTTTGGTCACTTCGGAATTTGAAAACCTCGAGATATTGGGAGACAAACGCCAGATTGAAATGGCGGTTCGAAACCTCGTTGAAAATGCGATTCATTACAGTCCAGATGGCACCCGTGTTGCGATTTCTCTTCATTCCGTTGATGGATTGGCGGAGATCCTTGTTTCAGATCAGGGCATTGGGATTCCAGAGAAGGACATCGAGCGAATCTTCGAACGTTTCTATCGAGTAGATCCCGCCAGATCTCGCGCAACTGGTGGCACTGGTCTCGGGCTATCCATCGTTAAGCATGTGGTCATTAATCACGGAGGAGATGTCTCAGTGTGGAGCGCTGAAGGTGCGGGGAGCACATTCACGATTCGGTTGCCTCTTTATGTTTCACAAATGGATACCGTTCAAGTGGAGGACTAATGGCACGAATACTTGTAGTCGAAGATGAAGAATCATTTTCTGATGCCCTCTCTTACTTACTTGGTCGCGAGGGATTTGAAGTGGGTCTTGCCGATACTGGGATAAAGGCGATTGAAGAGTTTGACCGCAATGGCGCAGACCTAGTCCTCTTGGACTTGATGCTTCCGGGCTTGTCGGGCACTGAAGTATGTAGACAATTGAGAGCGCGATCGAGTGTGCCGATTATCATGTTGACCGCAAAAGACTCTGAAGTTGATAAAGTCGTGGGACTCGAGCTAGGCGCAGATGACTATGTGACAAAGCCCTATTCCTCACGCGAGCTTGTTGCTCGAATAAATGCGGTTCTCAGAAGAAATAGTGAAGGATCATTTTCTGGCGAAGAAAGTCATGTACTTTCGGCTGGTCCAGTGCGTATGGATACAGAAAGACATTTAGTGAGTGTCAATAATGAAGCGGTCAATTTTCCTCTCAAGGAGTTCGAGCTTCTAGAATTCCTAATGCGTAATTCGGGGCGAGTTCTCACTCGCGGGCAACTGATTGACAGAGTGTGGGGAAGTGATTACGTAGGAGATACAAAAACTCTAGACGTCCACATTAAAAGATTGCGTGCCAAGATTGAGAAAGATCCGGCAGTCCCTACGTTGATTCAGACCGTTCGCGGTCTGGGTTACAAGATGGAAGTTTAAGCCCCAACTCCGGCATACTCCCCAGATCGTTCGCGCACTATTACATCGAGACTCATTTCACCTGCGATGGCGAAAAACATTTGAAGTTTAACCCGCGTGCCTGGTAGCGCATTGAGAGATGGAATTACTGCGCTTGCATTTGACGTTGCCCCAGAAAAAATAATGGGATGACCTTGCAACAACGGCAAATTTTTTGAAGACAATGTTGCAACCCCTTGGTTTGCAGCCATAGCGATAAGTGCGTCCTCGGAGGGTGCATCGTTGACAATGGTGCCTACAACAACGCCAGAACCATCGGGTTGGGCAACTATAAGAAAACTTCGCGCGTGGATTTTATTTCCCATTGTTGTGATGGAACCGTCGACGCCATCGGTGACCTGAGTGACCATTCGTGTAGCGGCTTGATTTCCGGATCCGCAGGCGCTTAGAGAAAGTGCCAGAGCAAGCGAAAGTGTTGCGATCGCGCCTTTGCGCAAGCGAACTGCGTTCATCAAGTTCTCCTCATAAAGCCCCGTGGTGAAAGTTGGGCAACGGTAAGTTTTCTGGCGTCATTCTCTCACGCGATTAGTTTTCGCTCTGCACCTGAGAAAAAGGGGGAATGTGGGTGGCGCGGGCTGTTTTTATGCGTATTTCCTTAGTTTTTAGAACCCTGTCTAAGGGGGTGACTGCGCTCACAAATGGCTGGTATTCTTAGCCTCTAACGAAGGGCTTTACATGTCATTTCAAGTAGGCGAAACCGTTGTATATCCCCATCACGGAGCAGCACTTATCGAAGCCATTGAGACCCGCATTATTAAAGGCGAAGAAAAGACCTATCTGGTCCTCAAAGTGGCTCAAGGTGATCTGACCGTGCGAGTTCCCTCCGAGAATATCGATTTGGTCGGAGTTCGCGATGTTGTCGATAGCGCGGGACTAGATCGCGTATTTGGCGTGTTGCGCCAGCCGTATACCGAAGAGCCAACTAACTGGTCTCGTCGTTACAAGGCCAATCTCGAGAAATTAGCATCAGGCGACGTAATCAAGGTTGCCGAAGTTGTTCGTGATCTTTACCGACGAGATCTAGATCGTGGTCTCTCTGCCGGTGAAAAGCGGATGCTTGCAAAGGCTAAGCAAATCTTGATCTCTGAATTAGCTCTTGCTGAGCGCACCGATGAAGAGAAAGCCGCAATCATTCTTGATGAGGTCCTTGCTTCATAGCCAGCTGCGTTACTGAAAGGCTGGGCCTTGCATGGATTTTCCGCATTTTCGGACAGGTATTGGGGTTGACGCCCATGCTTTTTCGCTAAGCCACGATCGGCCCATGTGGTTAGCTGGATTATTCTGGCCCGACGAAATTGGCGTGGAGGCCCATTCAGATGGGGACGTTGTCGCACACGCAATCTGTGATGCGCTCTTCTCAGCCGCTGGGTTAGGTGACTTGGGTACGAATTTTGGAGTTGATCGTCCTGAGTACGCGCAAGCATCGGGAGTTCGCCTTCTCAATGAAACTCTGACTCTGGTACACAGCGCGGGATTTGATATCTCCAATGTTGCGGTGCAAGTGATAGGTAATCGGCCAAAATTAGGCGCCAGGCGAAACGAGGCCATTGCGGCTCTTTCTCAAGCCCTCGGAGGAGCGGATGTTTCGCTCACTGCGACGACGACCGATGGCCTTGGTTTTACAGGCGAAGGGCACGGGATCGCGGCAATCGCGTCTGCCCTCATTTTTACGCATTTCTAAAGGAAAAGTAGTCACGGGGTAGACTCGCCCAATGAGTTCTCTTGCGTTATACAACACGTTGACGCGCCAGAGCCATCCATTCGTTCCAATCAAATCTGGCGAAGTTTCAATCTACTTGTGCGGTGCCACGGTTCAGGGTTCTCCACATATCGGTCACATTCGAAGTGGTTTGAATTTCGACATTTTGCGAAGGTGGCTAACCAAGAGTGGGTACACGGTTACTTTTATTAGAAATGTTACCGATATCGACGACAAGATCTTGCAGAAGGCGGCGATAGAAGGAACACCGTGGTGGGCCTTGGCGGCAAAGTATGAGCGAGAGTTTTCGCAAGCCTATGCCGCACTCAACGTTCTTGCGCCAACCTATGAGCCTCGGGCGACCGGACACATCACTCAGATGATTGAACCGATGGCGCGTTTGATGGAAAAGGGACTGGCTTACTCCGCGAGTAATGGGGATGTTTACCTTGAAGTATCTAAGTTAGATTCATATCTCACTTTGTCCCACCAAAAGGTTGAGGATCTGCAATCGTCGACTGAAGATGTGCGAAGTGAGAGCTACAAACGAGATCCACATGATTTTGCGTTGTGGAAGTCGGCAAAAGAGGGAGAGCCATCATGGCCAACTCCGTGGGGATCGGGTCGACCCGGCTGGCACTTGGAATGTTCGGCAATGATCTATGCCTATCTCGGAGAAGCTTTTGATATCCACGGCGGCGGACTTGATCTGATTTTTCCACATCATGAAAATGAGATCGCACAATCCCATGGGGCGGGCTGGCCGTTCGCCAACGTTTGGATGCATAACGCCTGGGTGACGGCATCGGGTGAAAAAATGAGTAAATCCTTGGGTAATTCCCTGCTTGTTTCCACTCTTCTGAAGAAAGTTCGAGGCATCGAATTACGTTGGTATTTAGGCAGCGCGCATTATCGATCGATGATGGAGTTTTCGCAAGAAGCCCTCGATGATTCGAGTACCGCGTTCCGGAGAATTGAGAGTTTTCTGTTTCGCGCGACTGAGATTCTTGGTAAGCCGCCTACGCCTACATTTGCTCCGCAGTTTGTTGACGCGATGAACGATGATTTAGCAGTTCCTCTCGTGCTCGCTCAAATTGCCGAGAATCTTCGTATTGGAAATATCGCTCTCACTAACAACGACGACAAAGCAATTTCCGTTGCCGCCAATGAAATACGCGGAGCCCTTGAGATCCTCGGCTGCGACCCATTTGATCCCGCCTTTGCCTCAAGTGCTGCCGACTTAGCACCCACCCTTGACGGGGTCATCGCACTTGCGTTGGAACAGCGAAACGCGGCGCGAGCTCGAAAAGATTTTGCAGCCTCTGATGCGATTCGCGATGGTCTTTCTGACCTCGGGGTCTCGATTGAAGATACGCCGCAAGGACCACGATGGTCGATAACACCTATGGAAAAGCGGTAACAAGATGGCTGGAAATTCAGAGCGCCGAGGAGCGGTACGCGGATCTAAAAAAGGTGCGACAACTGGCAGTGGAGGCAATAACAAGCGACGCCTTGAAGGTAAGGGACCGACACCGAAGGCAGAGGATCGTCCTTATCACGCTGCCGCAAAGCGTCGAATTGCTGCGACGAAAGCCGGACCAACGAAAGCACCTAGGGCAAAGAGTGTTCGGCCCAAGGGTGGCGGAGAGCTCGTTGCCGGAAGAAACGCAGTGGTTGAAGCCCTTCGTGCGGGAGTTCCAGCAACTGAACTCATTGTTGCGCGAAGTATTGATGTGGATGATCGGATTACAGAATCGCTTCAACTTGCGCTCGCGGCACATCTTCCAATTCGTGAAACTCATCGCGCGGAAGTAGAAGGCCTGTCGGGTAGCAGTCAAGGGATATTGCTTGCGATAAAGCCCTATCAATATTCTAGTTTTGAAGAAATTATTTTGCGGGCTAAAAAACCTGCGCTGATTGTCGCTCTTGACGGCGTTACTGATCCACGAAATCTCGGCGCCGTCGTTCGAAGTGCGGCGGCATTCGGCGCAGACGGTGTTGTAATGACTGAACGTAGAGCTGCCGCCATGACTGCATCGGCGTGGAAAAGTTCTGCGGGGGCTGCTTCACGAATGCAAATTGCGCAAGTTAGCAATTTGTCACGAGCAATTGATGATGCCAAGAAAAGTGGATGTTTCGTTGTTGGGCTTGATGGAGAGTCAGAACAGAATTTGAGTGAAATGAAACTCGCTCATGAGCCGCTCATGATTGTTGTTGGTAGTGAGGGAAAAGGACTTTCTCGTCTTGTAAAGGAGAAATGCGATCTCGTTGTTTCAATTCCTATGCGAGCAAGTACTGAATCTCTTAACGCTAGCGTCGCTACTTCAATCGCGCTCTTCTGGGTTGATGAGCAACGTCGAAAGTAATGAGTTACACACGCCTTATTACTTGTGGTGATTCCTTTACCGAAGGGATGACCGATGAGCTAGTTGACGGACATTACCGAGGTTGGGCAGATCGAGTTGCCGATGTAATGGCAACTGCAGAAGCAACTTTTACTTATGCCAATTTAGCGATTCGTGGAAAGTTGGTAAGGCAGGTTGTCGCGGAGCAATTGCCGATTGGGTTAGATTTTGTGACGGGACCGGAGACACTCTTCATCTTTCATGCTGGGGCAAATGATGTGTTGCGACCCAATTACAAATCAGATGAGGTGCTTCCACTTTATGCAGACGCTGTTCGCAGAATTGCAGAATCCGGCGCCACGATCCTTTTATTTACAGTTTTGGAAAAAACTGCAAATGAAGGAAAAGCGGGAAAAGTGTGGGCAGCTCGTTTTGGTGAGTTCAATGCCAATGTAAGAGCAGTTGCTAAAGAAGTTGGCGCGATAGTTGCCGATGCAAATGAAGATGGTTTTCTAAGCGATCGCAGATTTTTAGCGAAAGATCGCCTGCACCTCAATGCACTAGGGCACTATCGAGTGGCTCAAGGTGTCCTCGAAAAGATCGGCTTGCCTTTCGATGCTCTGTGGCGCGTACCCCTTGTTCCCGCCCCCAGAAAGTCGCGATGGGCTCAAAGTTACGAGTATCTAGAGTGGTTCATCACCTATCTTTTGCCGTGGATTATTCGCCGATTGCGCGGTAAATCATCTGGTGACGGTCGATCAGCAAAGTATCCGAACCCAATCCCTTGGCCAATTGCGCGATAACTAGAGCGTGCTTACGCGCCATTCCCATGTGTGAGTACCTGTAGGGATGATGTATTTAGCAGTCGTGTCCGGACCACAAGATGCGGTGCCGAGCCCACGATGAGCGGCATCAAGATGTATGACCACAGTGCCCGACGGAACTACATCAATATCGTGCGTTGCGTCAGCCAACGTGGTTGCGTGGTGGTGCGTTACCGATACTTGTCGAGGAGCGTCGCAATCGATCCTGATTCCTGCGCCGGATCGTTCCGTCAATTCGAACCAACGAACCCCGAAGTGGCCGCCATTCTCTTGAGGCCTAACGTAAGGAACGTACTGATCCGAAACCGAACTTGTCCAACGATGAATTTTCCCGATTTTTCTATCAGGGTAGGTTTCGTGCGCACCCGTGCCAAACCAAGTGAGTGTCTCAAGGGTGTTTGAGAGTTCGAGCGAAGTGCCAATTCTTCCCAGATCATCGAGTTCCTTAGGAATGACTGCGCTTTCTCTGACTACAAATCCTCCGAGTGAGGGCTGAATGATTTGAGTGTGCTTAATCTTAATTCCTGTACTTGTTTGCCAGATATTGGCAATCTTGATTTGGTTTGCTCCTCGAGTTATAACGCAATCGCGCTTCGATAAGTCGCTAACTCCCCATCGATGCCATTTAGTTGCAATATGGCCAATGCGATCATTATCGGTCGGTGCTCGCCAGAGAGACAGAGCCGGTGCAACTTGCATATAGGGAAGATGAATCAAGCCTGAGTCGTCAACCAATTTATTTATATCGTGAATCGGTTCCTTCACCGAGGAAGGCGTTGCATTCAAAGAACGAGAAGGAAGTGGGAATTGATTCCAACCTACTTCAGTTGATGAAGGCGCCCAGGCTGTGCTGGATTTGCGAATGAAGGTAAAGGTAATAAATCTTTCGCCACGTCCATCTATCTTTGTAAGTTGTGGAGATTTCAGCATCACTTTCGCGCTTTTGCGAGGAGCAACGTTTGGAAAATTAAGTCTTCCTGACTCAGTCTCCAGCCCGTCGCGACTAATCGACCAATTGATTTCAAAATCAGAGAGATCGGCAAAGAATTGTTTATTGAAAACGACGAATTCGCCTGTCTTTGCGGATTTGGTGGAGAGGATGATCGGCGCTGCAATTTCCTTGAATTCTCGCATCGCAGGTTTTGGCGTGCGATCGGGAAATACCATTCCGTCACAACAGAAATTCCCATCGTGCTTTTTCTCACCGAAGTCACCGCCGTACGCTGCGCGATGTCGACCATCGGGGAGAATTTGATCGGGACCATGGTCCCAAAATTCCCAAATGAACCCGCCTTGAAGTCCATCCAGGCTATGTATCGCCTCCCAATAGTCTGCAAGGGTTCCATTGCTATTTCCCATCGCATGCGAGTACTCACACATGATGAGTGGACGGTCTTGTTTTCCGGATTTCGCATAATCAACGATTGCGCTGATAGTTGGGTACATAGGGTTAACGACGTCGGTGAGTGAATGTCCCCCGCGCCAGTCTCCACGAATCGCACCTTCATAATGAATCGGACGTGTCGGATCAAATGCGCGTGCGTATGCAGCGGCAGCTTCGTGATTGAGACCTGCTCCTGATTCATTTCCAAGTGACCAAAAGATTACGGAAGGATGATGGATATCGCGTTGGATCATTCGGCCAACTCTTTCGACAAACGCTCCTAAATATCGCGGATCATTGCAAATGGAGTCGTAAAAGGCGTGTGACTCAATATTGGCCTCATCGACAACGTAAAAGCCAAGCTCGTCGCACAGGTCTAGGAATGCAGCATCATTTGGGTAATGGGATGTACGGACTGCGTTGAAATTCCATCGCTTCATCTCTAAGAGGTCTTGGCGCATGTCCTCACGAGAAACGACTCGGCCAGTTAAGCGGTTGAAGTCATGGCGATTGACACCATAAATGATCACCGGTTGGCCGTTCACCAGCAGATGCTTTCCAACCACGCGAACGTCTTTGAATCCGATGCGCTGGGTGGTAACTTCAATTACAGAGCCCGATGGATCTAGTAACTCCAGCGACAATGTGTAGAGATTCGGAATCTCCGCTGACCAGGCCGAGACTTTAGGTATTTCCGTTTGCAAGAGGATTTTTCCTGGAGTTGGCGGCTCGAGTTCTCGAAGAACTTTCAATGTCTTGACTGGAATATTTCCATCCCAGAACTCTCCGTGGAAGAAATCCCTTCCTGCAAGACGTTGTTCTTCAGTCATCTCTGTCCAGTTGGGTCGCACGTGCGATTCGAGCGTCGCAGAGAACAGGGCCTTTTTAACTTTAGGCAATTCCACAATACTCGCCCGAAGAGTGTATCCCGCGATGTCTTTGTTTTTAAGCGAAGCAATGTGCGCCTCAACTTTAATAGTTCCAGTTGTTAAGTCCTTATTCAAGCCAGTTGTTGTATAAAGGCGTTCAATAAATACGTCTTGGGTGGCATACAGTTTTATTGAACGAGTAATTCCTCCGTGCCACCATTGGTCTTGGTCCTCAATGTAAGTTGCGTCTGACCATTTAATAATTTTGATACGAATAGTATTTCGGCCGGCACGAACAAATTCCGTAACGTCAAATTCAGCAGCTAGCCGAGAATCTTTTGACATTCCAACTTCTTCACCATTAATCGTGACGAAGGCGACAGATTCGTAACCTCCAACTTGGAGAACAACTCGTCGTCGATCCCAACCGGTAGGCAAATCAAAATCGCGCTCATAAATTCCTGTTGGATTTTGTGCCGGAACTGCTGGTGGCAATTCATCAAAAGGCATTTGCACATTGGTATAAATCGGGCGATCAAAAAAGACAGAGCTTTCGGGTTGCATTGTCCAGAGACCAGGAACGGGGATTTCAGCCCAACGTTTTGAAATTGGATCAAGCGGGCTTTTGAGGAGCTGGAAGCGCCAGGTGCCATCAAGGGAAATCTTTTCGAGGTGTTCAATATTGAGCATAGGGAGGCGATTGATCGATGAGGTCTCTGGGCTAATCCAATAGTTCTTAAGCACGAGGGCTCCCTTTATGCGTGATTCGAGGTGATATTGATACCGAGGCACTAGTTTGCCACCCTGAAGGACTCTTGGGAATTCCCTGCTGCGGGGCGTTAAATGAGGATTCGTCCGTTGTAAATCTGCTGGTTATGCCTTGTTCACCTGTTTTAGAGACAATGGTGGAATGGTCCACCGCGGCAATTTCACAGATCGAGAGATTAGTTGGCTCTCCTTTGACCAACGTGTCTTGGAGTTAGCCGAGGACCCCACCATTCCCGTCCTAGAACGAGTGAGATTTTTGGCAATTTTCGCTTCGAACCTGGATGAATTTTTCATGGTTCGAGTTGCAACACTCAAGAACAAAATTGATAGCAACAGCCATTCCCCTAATTCGGCAGGCTTTACTCCCAAAGCACTCATGCGCGAGATCACGCAAATAACACGTGAGTTGATGGCGCGCCAGTCGAAAGTTTTTCATGAAACGATTTTGCCAGAGTTGAAAGTACACGGGGTAGAGATAGTTTCGTGGAACGAACTGGATGATACAGAAAAGTCTTATCTCACTACTATTTTTGATCAAAGAATCTTTCCCGTCCTTACTCCGTTGGCCGTAGATCCTTCACACCCGTTTCCTTATATCTCCGGACTTTCTTTGAACTTGGCTGTCATTGTGAGAAATGCTTCAACAAAAGAAGAGTTTTTCGCTCGAGTGAAAGTTCCACCCATTCTCTCTCGTTTTATCCAAACAAGATCCAATGGTTCATTGCGATTTGTTCCATTGGAAGCGGTCATTGCCGAACATTTAGACTCCCTTTTTCCTGGGATGGAAATTCATGACCATTACACATTCCGAGTTACGCGCAATCAAGACTTAGAACTTGACGAAGAAGATTCAGAAGATCTTCTCAGTTCTCTGGAACAGGAGTTGCTTCGTCGCCGTTTTGGCCCTCCGGTGCGCCTTGAAATCGAAGAAGGCATTAATCCTGAATTATTGGAAAGACTTACTCAAGAATTAGGTATTGATTCTGAAAATGTCATTTCATGCAAAATGCCACTGGATCTCACTGACTTAAATCGATTGGCAAATCTTGAGTTGCCTGATTTGAAGTTTGCCCCATTTAGGTCAAGAACGGCAACGGGATTAGCTGGGGTCGATTTGGATGAGCCTGAGAGTTTCTTTCAAAAGATCAGAGAGGGTGAGATTCTTCTCCACCATCCCTATGATTCATTTACCTCCTCGGTTGTTCACTTTTTGGAAAATGCTTCACGAGATCCATCTGTGTTGGCGATTAAACAAACTCTTTATCGCACCTCTGGCGACTCACCCATTGTTGAAGCACTTATTGAAGCAGCTGAGGCTGGAAAACAGGTTTTGGCAGTAATTGAAATCCGAGCGCGTTTTGATGAGCAAGCAAATGTACGTTGGGCTAGAAAACTCGAAGCGGCGGGCGTGCATGTCGTCTACGGTCTTATGGGATTGAAGACTCATGCAAAACTTTCGCTGGTGATACGTGAAGAGGCAGATGGCCTTCGCCGGTATTGCCATATTGGTACTGGTAATTACAATCCTAAAACCGCTCGAAGTTACGAAGACCTTGGAATGCTCTCATGCGAATCTGATCTGACAGATGACCTGATGAAACTCTTTAATCAACTTTCCGGCTTTGCTCCACAATCTACATATTCACGCTTGCTCGTTGCCCCTCGAACTTTGCGGACAAGTTTGTTGGAAAAGATCCATCGCGAAATTGAGAATTCTAAGGCGGGACTTCCATCTGGAATTCAGTTCAAACTCAACTCTCTTCTTGATGAAGAATTTGTTGAGCATCTCTATAAGGCTTCGCAACATGGCGTAAAGATTGACTTACTTATTAGGGGCATTTGTTCTGTGCAACCAGGGTTGGAAAATGAATCTGAAAATATCGTAGTTCGTTCCGTCTTGGGTAGATTCCTTGAGCATTCTCGCATTCTTCACTTTGTAAATGCTGGCGAGGATGAATACTGGATTGGCAGCGCGGATCTCATGCATCGAAATCTTGATCGACGAGTTGAGAGCATGGTACGAATGGATAGATCAGAACATAAAGATTATCTTCAAGATTTATTGGATCTTGGTTTGTCTGATGAATCGGCAAGCTGGCATCTTCACGGTAATACCTGGGAAAGGGTAAGTCGTAATTCGGATGGCAAAGCGTTAGTAGATGTGCAGGAATTCCTTATCCAAAGATCAGAGAAGGCGAGATAGCTAGTGGTCGAAGCAATCGAAAGTATTCCAGCGGCAGGCGCCGTTCTGTGGCGTCACAACGAGGCAGGGAAAATTGAAATCGCCGTGATTCACCGACCGCGATACGACGACTGGTCACTTCCTAAGGGGAAGGTGGAAATCGGTGAGTCCCTCATCGCTTGTGCTTTTCGAGAAGTTCTTGAGGAAACCGGGGTCACGCCTGTTTTTGGCCCCGAGTTAGGACAAACTGTTTATGACGTGGAGGGAATTCCAAAGGTAGTTCGATACTGGGCCGCCAAAGCAAGCGATGTTCCATATGGAGAGCCCAATCCCGAAGAGGTAGATGCCGTTGAGTGGCTCGCTCCAAAGGCAGCGCGTAAGAAACTTACCCTCAAGGACGACAAATCAATCCTGGATTTCTTTTTGGATTTTGGACCAGACACCACTCCGTTGATATTGCTCAGACATGCAAAGGCAGTGAAAAGAAGTGAATGGGATGGCGATGATGGCGACCGCCCGCTAGATGTCTACGGTCAGAATCAAGCAAAGCGCCTCCTCCCAACATACTTACCATTCGCGATTACTGAAATTCATACATCAGATGCGATTCGTTGTATGGAGACTGTCGAGCCAATGGCGCGGTCGTTGGATATTCAAACATTGGTCACTGCCGATCTCAGCGAATATCGTCACGAAACTCACAAGGAGTCAGCTTTGGACTATGCCCAAGAGTTAATGGAGAGTGGCAAATCCGCAATCATCTGCAGCCATAATCCCATCCTGCCCAAATTGCTCAAGAAGCTTATTGGGAAAAAGAATTTTAAAGAATTGGATCGTAAACTCGAACCAGGCGAGGCATGGGTTCTGCATCATAGAAATGGAGAAATTGTTGCCATTGATTGGGCACCAGAACCTCTCGCATAATTAATTTTTTCTAATTCTCCATCCAATCAAGCCATCGCAAAATGACGCCTTCTCGAAGCGCCCAAGGGCAGATTTCGAGTTCGGAAATATTCAGAAGATCCATCGTCGAGCGAGCAACAATCGCACCGGCCACGATTTGTTGGGCTCGCGTGTTCGAGACTCCGGGCAAGTCGGCCCGTTGTGCACGTGACATGTCGCTTAGGCGCGGGACAACTCCTAATATCGAAGAGAACTCTAAATACTTGGGTGAATCCCCGTACCACTGGCTGGCGATGCGCGCCAAGGTACGAAAAGTTTTGCTCGTCGCTACAAAATGATTTGCACCGTTTTCACTCAACGCGGGAGGTAAATTCCTTTTTAGCGTATCCGCAACATAATTTTCTAGACTCTTAATACTTTTGCTCGTAAAGGGATTGCTGGCTAAAAACTCTCTGGTCAATCGACCGGCACCCAAAGGGAGTGACAACGCTTGACTTGGGCTTTCATCTACACCCATCGCGATTTCAAGTGATCCGCCACCAATATCTAGAATCAAGATTTCTCCTGCTGACCACCCCAACCATCGGCGTACTGCCAGGAAGGTCATACGCGCTTCGTCATCTCCCGTGAGAATTTGAAGGTCAATATCAAAGCGCCTATTGATTTGGTCAATGATAAAGGCACCATTACGTGCCTCCCTTAAAGCTGATGTAGCGAAAGCGAGAATTTCCTGAGTCTTGAAATCTCTGCCATGAGCGACTGCATCCTCAATTGCCGCCATGAGGAGATCAATTCCTTCTTGTGAAATAGAGCCATCCACTTGAAGATATTCCGTGAGCCGTAGCTCGACCTTGTAATTCGTTGTAGGGGTAGGACGTGCGCCTTGATGAGCGTCCATTACCTGAAGGTGAATGGTGTTCGATCCAACGTCCAGGACTCCCAGTCTCATGTGAGAAACCTACACGGCGTAAGGTGCAACTGCGTTAGTAGGATTAGTGTCATGACGGATCACGTATCGAGAAGAAACGCCCTGAGACTTGGAGCCGGCGCGGCAGTAGCAAGTGTCGCTGGTCTTCTTTTGCCTCAGGAGGCATCGGCAGCGAAAGCAGGTGCGGACATTTTTCATGGCCCTCGCACGCGCGGGGAAGTTGCACTTACTTTTCACGGACAAGGTGATCTCACCATTGCACGCAAAATTTTAGCCATCAGTAAAAAATACAACTCGCCAATTTCAGTTATGGCAGTTGGTACTTGGCTTAACGCCAATCCAACGATTGGTCATGAGATCGTAGACGCGGGAAATGATTTGGGAAATCACACCTACAGTCATAAGACGATGACGCTTTTATCCTTGAAGGAGGCAACCGCTGAAGTTGCAAAAGGAAAGGCGGCCGTTGTTAAATCCATCGGAACGGCCGGGAAATGGTTTCGACCATCGGGCACTTTAAAGTCGAATGCAAATATACGAGCCGCTGCTGGTGCATCCGGATATTCGAATTGTCTTGTTTACGATGTAGATAGTTTTGATTATCAAGACCCATCAGCAAAGGCGATTGTCGCAACCTGTATGAAGACCGTGCAAAATGGAAGCATCATCGGAATGCATTTTGGGCATGCGCACACGGTTACAGCCCTCCCACTTTTGATACAGGCACTACAAGCCAAGGGATTGACCCCAGTCACAGTCACCCAGTTATTGCGCTGATATAAGCCTTAATTTCGACTATTCCGATAGCCCTGTCATAATACGCAGGCACGTAACGCCTCCCTAGCTCAGTGGTAGAGCATCCGCCTTGTAAGCGGAAGGTCGTCAGTTCAATCCTGACGGGGGGCTCCAGTTCACTCGAAAGCTCCCTTTAATTTTTTAAAGCGTTGGAATCGCCACTACCGTCTAAGCGCGGTAGCTTGCAGAATCTTCTCGACAGCCAATCGACCTGAGCGAAGTGCCCCATTTTGGGAAGGTTCATCAAAGGAGTGATCAAGGGTTGAAAGTTGGCCTGGAGCACTATCTGTGGGTTTTTGCGGGGCAAAAAGGGGAAGTGAGTTCGCTACTCGCTCGATGCTAAGCAAGCGCAATTCCTTGGCATCACAGTCATAGAGAGAAGCGATCTCTGCTTCGTACTCATCTTTCCGCTCTTGCCATATGGATTCGGGAAGCTCGCCGAGGAAAGTCGTGGCAATGAGTGAACTATTCGCATCCGCATATGTCGAGTTGGCTTCAGAGGCCACTACTGAATTGACGAAACTAGAACCAAGAAAAAGTTTTCGATTCCGCTTCGGAAGTCTATTCACTTTGTGGTAAACGGTCGTCGACGCAAGCCATTGGCGTGAGTTGCCGCCCGTCGTACCTTTAATCTCGCCGATTTTTCCATTGGTGGCGACTATCACGTAGTCGAAGTTTTCAAAGTTCTCTTCTCGCTGTTCTTTCTCGACGATGAGTGAGAGAAGTTGATCATTAGGATTTTGGATTATTCGCGTAACTTTAGAGATGAGATGCAACCGCTCTTTCGGGATGTCCTCCATGAGGATCCGAATCAGATTTCCTACTCCGCCGTTGATGAGGTGTGGTCGACCAACCAGAAAATAGCGAAGGACGTGATGGGCGACATCCCCACGTATCTTCTCGGGGCTTGCTAGGAATACTCCGCTTAGAAAGGGGCTCAGGACTCGGTTGTTTAGATCCTTGAACCGTGAACTTTGGTCACGCAAGGTCAAGGAGCTATTCGATTTCGAAAATAGATAAATAAGGAAACTGATTTTTTGAATGAGTGATCCGCTGGCGGTTGAGAGAGTGCTTGCGATGTTGAACGGAGACAGATCCCTGCGCTCCCCATTTTTATCGACATAATTGAGAGATGTGAAGATGGGCCTTGAATCTACCCGCTTGTCTGATAGCAATTTTCTCAATTCAGGATAGTTCAAATTCACAACCTGGAAACCTTTGTCGATCACACATGAATCGATGACGGTATTGGCCAGGCGGCCTCCGAATTTTTCACCGACTTCGAATAACTCGATTTCATATCCATTTGCCATCGCATGCCTCGCGGCCGAAATACCAGCCAGTCCGCCGCCCACAATTGCTACCTTCGTCACGGATTGGGTCTTTCTGCTTGTCTACACACTTTCGGGGCTGTCCCTTTCACTACCTTATCGGTCTGTCTCGATGACCGGAATTCGATGATGATCATCACGACTTCATGGTGGGCTGGCATATTTATGTGAATTCTCAACCGAAGTAACGGATAAATAGCCAGATCGACGCGCTAAAGCCGACCACCACGACGAGCATCTTGTAGAAAATGGGCGACATCCGTGTTGCCCATTTTCCGCCGAGTGTTCCGCCCAGACTGGAGCCAATGAAGAGCGCTATAGCAAGGGGCCAATCAACTCGCCCACTCACGATGTAAATGAAATTCGAAGCGAGGCTAGTGACTCCGACGATCATATTTTTTGCCGCATTCAACTTTGGCGCGGATTCATGCATATTTCTTGCAAGAGTTGCGACAACCATGACGCCTTGACCTGGTCCAAAATATCCGCAGTAGAAACCACTTGCGGCGATTCCAATTTGCTCGGCTCTTTTATTGCGATGGGCATGCTTTGGTTTCTTTGGTAAGAACATCGTGAGTGTTGCGCCAAGCAAGAGGAAAGGTACGACTTTTTCAAAAGTTTTCGGGGGCATTGAAAGTAATACGAGAGCGCCAGCAATTGCGAAGCCCGTGGAAAGCAGGATTAATGCTGTGTAGGTTTTAAGTAACTTCTTGAAAGAATGGGGGCTCGAGCGAATTGCAAAGAGGTTGGCGCTGGATATCCCAAGAGCATTCGTCACTGCAGCATTTACCGGATGTAGCCCAAGAGCCAACATAATTGGGTAGGAAATCAGTGAGGCTCCGCCAGCCATGCCATTGATGGTGC
>JAPLBP010000043.1:0-2548 GCA_026392695.1 Actinomycetota bacterium
ATTTACGCTCCTCTACGCTCACCTCTCGCCATCTTCGCAGGCTAGAGAACTTACTTTTTAGAGGTCGAAGTACAACTCGAACTCTGCTGGGTGTGGTCGCAAGCGAACATAATCAACTTCTGATTCTCGCTTGAAGTGAATCCATGTATCAATCAAGTCCTTTGTGAAGACGCCGCCACGTGTGAGGAACTCATTGTCCTTCTCAAGGTTGTTGAGAACGGCATCGAGTGATCCAGGAACTTGTGGAATAGCGGCAGCTTCTTCGCCGGACAATTCGTAGAGATCCTTATCCACGGGTAGCGGTGGTTCGATCTTGTTGATGATTCCATCAAGACCGGCCATCAACATCGCTGCGAAAGCGAGGTATGGATTGGATGATGGATCTGGGCAACGGAACTCGATGCGCTTAGCTTTTGGATTCGTTCCCGTAATTGGGATACGGATACATGCGGAGCGATTACGTGCCGAGTAAACAAGATTTACAGGTGCTTCATATCCTGGAACAAGTCGACGATATGAGTTGACTGTTGGGTTGGTGAATGCAAGAAGTGATGGTGCGTGCTTCAAAAGTCCGCCGACATACCAACGAGCGATATCAGAAAGATCGCCGTAACCCTCACCGAAGAACAATGGGACTCCGTCTTTCCAGAGTGATTGGTGAACATGCATTCCTGAACCATTGTCACCGAAGAGTGGCTTTGGCATGAAGGTTGCAGTTTTTCCACCTTGCCATGCAGTGTTCTTGATGACGTACTTAAACTTCATCAGGTCATCGCCTGCGTGGAGAATGTCGCTGAAGCGATAGTTGATTTCCATCTGACCTGCGGTTCCAACTTCATGGTGAGCGCGCTCAACCATGAGGCCAACTTCTTCGAGCTTCATAACCATTTCATCGCGAAGGT
Source organism: Actinomycetota bacterium (assembly GCA_026392695.1). Classification (GTDB taxonomy): domain Bacteria; phylum Actinomycetota; class Actinomycetes; order Nanopelagicales; family Nanopelagicaceae; genus QYPT01. Next base: position 903 of record JAPLBP010000043.1, read on the forward strand.
CTGCGTACTGATCGGTTGGTGAAACAGGGAAGTAGCCGCCCTTGATGCGAGTGCGATATCCACGGTTTGGTGTGCCATCTGCATCTTTCTCGGTGCCTGTATTCCAAGCGCCTTCATAAGAATCGATGTGATGGAAAGCTTCGTTGATGCCAGTTGAGAATCGAACTGCATCAAAGACATAGAACTCGGCCTCAGGTGCAAAGAATGCCGTGTCAGCAATACCCGTGCTTCGCATGTACTCAACGGCTTTTGCAACGATGCCACGTGGGTCACGGCTGTAAGGTGAATTATCAACCGGATTGTGAACCGAGAAGTTGATGATCAGTGTCTTCTCTTTGCGGAACGGGTCTATGAATGCTGATTCCGGAACCGGAAGAAGTTTCATATCTGATTCGTGAATTGCTTGGAAACCACGAATGGATGAACCATCGAACATTAAACCTTCAGTGAAGACGGCTTCATCGAATGATCCGGCGGGAACGTTGAAGTGATGTTGAATACCAGGAAGGTCGATGAATCGAACGTCAATAAGTTTGACATCTTCCTTTTTGATAAATGCAAAAATCTCTGCTGAGTTCTTAAACATGTTTCTCCAATACAGACCGATGTGGCCGCGTGTGCGGATCTTCGATGTGCTCGCCGTTGAGCCGAACTTTGTTGGGCAACGCTAGTTGCGCAATCTTAAAGGCGTACGGCGAAATGGTAGTGAAAACCGTGTTACGAGCATGTTTCAGGTGGTCGGCGGTCATGGCGGGCCCCTGGCGAAGGGTTAGGCTTTGCTAATGATCTTCAAAAGGGTGAGCCTCTCGCGACGTTTGACGGCCCTGGCCATTGACTGGGCCATGTCGCTGGCCATCGCCAGTCTGTTTACTAGCCGTTCCACGGGATTGAGCGCTTTTGCCCCGCTGGGCGTCTTCTTTCTGGAAGTTTGGATTCTGACATCGCTCTCAGCCGCCTCGGCTGGGCAAAGACTTGTGCGAATTCGTGTCATTCGGTTCGCAGATGGGGGTTCGCCGACTCCGACTCAGGTGCTAATACGCACGGCTCTATTGTGCCTAGTCGTAACGGCCGTAACTTTCGATGAAAATGGTCGTGGGCTTCACGAGCGGATAAGCGGGACCGTACTTACTAGATAGGTGTGGTGAAGCGGATTAGCGCTTCGGCATTTTCACATTTTTGGGCATGGGACCCTTTGGAATTGGAAGGGAAAGCCCCCCCACGGCCTTTAGGCGATTGCGAACCTCGGTCATCTGAGCCGGGCTCAACTTCTTAGGCAATTTGCGAACGTGCTTTTGAAGCTTACGAAGCTTCACCTGGCCCTCTGAATCGCCAATGACGATTTCCGTGATTGGTACACCTGGGGCAAAGCGCTCGGATTTTTTGCGCTCTTCAGTAAGCAAGGTTCGAACTGATGAGGAACCTTCGCCAACGAGAACAATTCCAGCACGCCCTACGCTTCTATGAACCATGTCTTGGTTCTTGCTCACCGCAACTGCGGGAGTAGTGGTCCATCCTTTGCGAATGGCCATCAGGACACTGGCACCAGCGCCGGCCTGATCTTCAATCGCCGAGTACGCGGCGGTACCTGCTTGTTTCGTGAAAAAGAAAAGAGAACCTAGGACGGCGACGGGTGCACTAACGAAGGC
>JAPLBP010000043.1:2556-3700 GCA_026392695.1 Actinomycetota bacterium
GTGCGCTAACGAAGGCCGCGTAAACGGGATGGCCGCCGATGAATCCCAAGAGGATTCCAACCGCCCAGAGAGCAAGAAAAATCGCGAGGAGCGCGGCACCGATCCAGGGCTTTACACCTTTGGTGACTTGGTAGGCCTCGCGAACAACTTTAAGGCGAGGTTCTTTTCCTTGCGGAACAGCCACCTTATTCTTATTGGATGAATAGCTCTTGGCAGATGCGGCTGCTGCTGCGGCCGCGGCCGCGTTCTTTTTTCTGTTGAACATGGTCCTAGTTTAGTGGGGCGGGCGCGGTACCACCAAGGCGAAGTGGAGCCCAGCGCTGACCCTCATGGGAGTCTGGGTAGGCGTCTTGTACTTCGTGGAGCATGGAAATCATGGTCTGTCGCAGCAATTGTTCGGCCGCGGCAACATCTTCATTTCGCTCAAAAATCAACGGCTTGCCAATTGCAATAGTGATTGGAGTTTTGCGACGGCGAAGATTGCGCGGAACGCCCTTTGTCCAAATTCTTTGACTGCCCTAGACAATTGTTGGAATAACCGGAACGCCAGCACCCATCGCAAGTCTGACAACCCCAGTTTTAAGTTCTTTAATTTCAAAACTTTTTGAAATAGTGGCTTCGGGGAAAATGCCAATGAGTTCGCCTGATTTCAGCGCACGCAAAGCCGTAACGAATGAGGCTGATCCATTGGCGCGATCAACGTTGATGTGATGCATCCCGCGCATAAGCGGACCAGCGAATTTATTATCGAAAATTTCTCGTTTAGCCATGAAGCGTATGTATCTCTTGGCGGGCAAATATGCGGTACCGGCAAGTGCGAAATCCAAATAGCCGATGTGATTGATCGCGATAACCGCACCACCGACATGCGGAATATTCTCTTCACCAAGAATCGTGAATTTAATTCCAAGATAGCGCCAGAAAAGCTTGGCGGTTTTGATTACTGGAGGATAGACGAGCTCAGCCATTGGTTACGCGCGATTCGATCGCTTGCTTATACAACCGCCCCGCCCGATAACTTGATCGAACAAGTGGTCCGCTCATGACGCCGAGGAAGCCAATGTCTTTTGCTTCTTGGGCATGGGCGACAAATTCCTCTGGCTTTACCCATCGCTCCACTGGATGGTGGCGATTTGTTGGGCGT
>JAPLBP010000014.1 GCA_026392695.1 Actinomycetota bacterium
AGGACGTGCGAAGAGATACATCTGGCGCTGCTTGAAGCCGACGTTGCCCTAGAAGTTGTTAATGAATTTATCGAAAAGGTAAGGCAGCAGTCCTTAGCCGCGCTTCCAACGTTGCAATCTGGCACAAATCAGGCCAATGCTGTATTTGAGATTATTAACGCTGAACTTATTTCGATTCTGGGCCACGAGGCTCGAAGAGTTCGATTCGCTAAGACTGGTCCCACGATCATCATGCTCGCTGGCTTACAAGGAGCAGGTAAGACAACTCTTGCTGGCAAGATAGCTAAGTTTTTCGCAGACCAAGGCAACACTCCGATTCTCGTTGCCTCCGATTTACAACGCCCTAACGCCGTAACGCAACTTCAAGTTGTTGGTTCAAGTATTGGCATTCCAGTATTCGCGCCAGAACCAGGCAATGGTGTTGGCAACGCAGTGAAGGTTGCTCGTGATGGAGTGGCTTTTGCAAAAGCAAAACAACACAACATGGTGATCGTAGATACGGCAGGTCGCCTTGGCGTCGATCAAACGCTGATGAAGGAAGCAATCGCCATTCGCGATGCAATTAATCCGAATGAAATTCTTTTTGTAGTCGATGCAATGATCGGTCAAGATGCCGTTCGAACCTCCCAAGCATTTCTAGATGGCGTTGGCTTCGATGGTGTTGTTCTGACAAAGATGGATGGCGATGCTAAGGGTGGTGCGGCACTTTCCATCGCCCAGATGACAAAGCGACCAATCATGTTTGTCTCGACCGGTGAAAAACTTGCCGACTTTGATATTTTCTATCCAGAACGCATGGCATCGCGCATTCTTGGAATGGGCGACGTCGCAACTCTTGCCGAGCAAGCAAAGAAAGCATTTGATCCAGCGGCTTCAGCGAAATTGGAAACGAAGTTCGCAAGTGGCGAAGATTTTACCCTTGATGATTTCCTCGAGCAGATGGAAGCGATGTCCAAGATGGGCTCGATGTCCAAGATGCTCTCGATGTTGCCAGGTGCTGGGCAAATGAAGAAAGCGATTGAGAATTTCGATGAAGGAGAAATTGTTCGAACCCAAGCAATCGTGCAATCGATGACTCCACTGGAGCGACGAGATACTAAAGTTCTCAATGGTTCTCGTCGTGCCAGAATCGCAAAGGGCAGTGGTCGTGCAGTCTCAGAGGTAAATTCACTCGTCGAACGCTTCGGCCAAGCTCAGAAAATGATGCGTCAGATGCGAGGTGGGGGCGTTCCACAGGGCTTGCCGCCGGCTTTAGCGGGTATGGGAGCAGGGATGCCTCGTGCACAGGCTCAAAGACCCATCAATAAGAAGAAGTCGAAATCTGGTAATCCGGCCAAAAGGGCGGTCGAGCAGCAAGGCTAAACCGCCACACGATTTCGCCTTTAGGGGCTCAGATGGCAGAATTACGACCCTGTTCGGGGCCCTCTACCCCCAAACATCCGTATTCAAAGTTAGTACGTATTTGCTCGCGCACCCCGCTGCGACTGGTTCGTACAACGTTCACTTATAGGAGCTCAAACCACTTGGCTACAAAAATTCGTTTAATGCGCATGGGCAAGATCCGCACCCCTTACTACCGAATCGTTGTGACGGACTCACGCAAAGCACGTAATGGTCTCTCGATTGAAGAGATTGGCCGTTACTCACCAGCCCAAGAACCTTCCATCATCGAAGTTAACTCAGAGCGAGCGCTGTATTGGCTCGGAGTCGGCGCACTTCCAACATCTGCTGTAGAGGCGATCTTGAAGGTCACCGGAGATTGGCAAAAATTTAAGGGTCTTCCAGGAACCGAAGGCACTCTTCGTTTCGCAACACCAAAGCCTCACAAGAGCGTTGCCTATGAGGCCGCAGTCAAGCAGGCAATGGATGAGCCTAAAGAAGGCGCGACAACACTGAAGAAGAAGGCACAAGAAAAACTTGCTGCTAAATCTGCTCCAGCAGTTGAAGAGCCAGTCGTCGAGGCAGTTGTTGAGACACCAGTTGTTGAAACCCCAGCGGTTGAAGCAGTTGTTGCAACTCCCGTTGTCGAGGCTGTCGCAGAAGCTCCAGTTGTAGCGGATGCTCCAGCAGAGGTTGCTGAATAACAATGATTGATGAAGCCCTAGAACATTTGGTCAAGGGAATCGTTGATCATCCCGAAGATGTAGTCATTAAAGAAAAGACGCATCGTCGTGGAAGCACCCTCGAAGTGCATGTTAACCCTGAAGATATTGGCAAAGTCATCGGCCGCAATGGTCGCACCGCGAAAGCGTTGCGAACTGTTGTGAGCGCATTGGCTGGCCGCTCAATTCGCGTTGACCTCGTTGAGACGGACGAACCTAGGTAACTATGCGTTTGCTCGTGGGGCGGATAGGTCGTGCTCACGGAATTCTGGGTGAGGCGACAATAGAAGTGCGCACTGATATGCCCGAATTGCGCTTTGCTATTGGCGCTCGCGTGCAGACAGATGCGCACGGCGAGCTGGTTATTACTTCACACCGTGTCCACAATGGAATTTTGCTTTTGGGTTTCGCCGGAATTCACGATCGCAACGAAATCGAAAAGTTGCGCGACACTTTGATGTATTGCGACGTTGATATCGAAGAATCCAGCGAATACGAAGATGATTACCACGTTATGCAATTAATCGGTTGTAAAGCTTTTCTCGAATCGGGTGAAGAGTTTGGCACGGTCACAGATGTGATTAATCTTCCTGGCCAGGATCTTCTTGCCATCGATACGACTAAGGGTGAAGTTCTCATTCCCTTCGTTCATCAACTCGTACCAGTCGTCGATATTAAAAATCGTCGTATGACCGTAATCCCTCCGGTGCAGAATGAAGATTGATGCCGTAACTATTTTTCCCGAGTACTTTGCCCCACTTCAGTTATCCCTGCTAGGTAAGGCGCAAGAGCGAGGGATCCTCGATATCGCAGTACATGATCTTCGCGATTTCACAACAGATAATCACCATAGTGTCGATGACACACCTTATGGCGGTGGCGCAGGAATGGTGATGAAGCCTGAAATTTGGGGCCAAGCACTCGATGGGCTGATGATTCCTGAAACTGACCTGATCATTCTCACTCCCGCTGGCAAGCTTTTTTCCCAACGCATGGCAGAAGATTTTGCGCAAAAGTCTCATCTGGTTTTTGCGTGCGGTCGCTACGAAGGCATTGATGCTCGCGTCGGAGAGTTCTACGCGAAGCAGGATTTCAATGTGCATTACGTCAGCATTGGAGATTACGTTTTAGGTGGCGGGGAAGTCGCAGCCCTTGTCATGATTGAGGCGATTACGCGATTACTTCCCGGTGTACTTGGCAATCCTGAATCTTTAGCCGAGGAATCCCACGTGGAAGAAGGTTTTCTGGAGTATCCCAATTACACCAAGCCTGCTCTCTGGCGCGGTCTAGAGGTGCCCGAGGTTCTCCTGAGCGGTAACCACGCGGCGATTGCGCAGTGGCGACGCGAACACGCCCACCCCAGTTCGCCTTGAGTGCTAGCCCTCGCGTACTGTTGAGGGCGTGGCAAACCTAGATCCAGCGATTCAGTCTCGGCTTATTCGAGATCTGGAACCGGCGGTCGCTGTCGAATTCGAACGTCATATCGCCGTTCAAAAGAATTGGTACCCGCACGAATATGTCCCATGGAGTGAAGGTCGCACTTTTGCTGGCCCGCTCAATGGAGATGCGTGGGAGGCGAAGGATTCCAAACTCACTTCGATTGCTCAAGATTCACTTGTCTTAAATTTGATGACCGAGGACAACCTGCCGAGTTATCACACCGAAATCGCAATTGCGATGGGTCGAGATGGTGCATGGGGCAATTGGATTGAGCGCTGGACAGCCGAGGAAAATCGCCACGGCATCGTGATGCGTGATTACTTGATGGCCACGCGCGGGGTTGATCCATATGAGCTCGAGGATCTTCGTATGGCCCATATGTCACTGGGATATCAGACCCCGTATGAGACCGATATGTTGCACACCGTCGCTTATGTCTCTTTTCAGGAACTCGCTACTCGAATTTCGCATCGCAATACCGGCCGTATTTCTAATGACCCAACCTGCGAGGGAATGTTGCAACGCATCGCACTGGATGAAAACCTCCACATGATCTTCTATCGAAACCTCTTGGGTAAGGCGATCGATCTCGAGCCAAATGCCGCGATGCGCGCAATTACTGACGTTGTAACTAACTTTGCGATGCCAGGAGTGGGCATGCCAGGTTTCGGGCGCAAAGCAGTTCAGATTGCTTTGGCTGGAATTTATGACTTACAGCAACACTTGGATGAAGTTGTGGCACCAGTTCTTCGAGCGTGGAACGTATTTGACCGAGAAGATTTCACCAGCGATGGATTAAAAGCCCGAGAAGAGCTAGCGGAATTCTTGAAGACTTCTGGCGAAGACGCCGCTCGATTTACTGAAAAGCGCGAAGTCTATTTTGAGCGCCAGATTGCGCGCGGACAAGAGCCAATTAGACTTACATAATGACTGCAGCTGAGCTCGATAAGAAAGTCGCACTCGTTACGGGTGCGGGCAAAGGTATCGGTCGGGCAATTAGCCTCGCTTACGCTCGCGAAGGCGCACAACTCGTATTAGCTGGTCGAGATATCAAAGGACTTGAAGAAACTGCGCGACTCATTAGCGAATTGGACGGCAAAGCACTTCCGGCACTTGTAACCCATATGGATCTCGTCGATTCCCAATCCATAGAATCATCAGTCGCTCAAGCAGTGGAAGCTTTCGGCCGCATAGACGTACTAGTAAATAACAGTGGGATCGCCGGCAAGAATTCACCACTTTGGAAATTGAGTGAAGCTGAATGGGATGAAACCATGGATATCAATCTCAAGGGATCGTTCTTGGTTTCCAAGGCGGTCGTACCTTCGATGATTGAACAAAAAAGTGGCTCGGTGATTTTCATTGGATCCATTACAGGAAAGCGACCACTCGTTAATCGAAGTGTGTATGCCGCCTCAAAACTTGGGATGGTCGGATTGATGCGTACTCTCGCACTCGAATTAGCTCCACATGGTGTTCGAGTAAATCTCGTATCACCCGGTTTTGTTGGAGGACCTCGTTTAGATTCTGTCATTGATGGCGTTGCCGAAAAAGCGGGTGTGTCATCGGATGAAATTCATGCGCAGTGGCTTTCAATGGTCCCGACAGGAGAATTTATTACGCCAGAACAAATCGCTCAGGGCGCGCTCTTTTTCGCGAGTTCTCGCTCCGCCGGAATAACAGGGGATGATCTCAACATCACTGGTGGATTGGTGATGTATTGATGACTCAGAAGCGCGTTCTTTTCATCGAACACGATCACGTCAGCGAAGCCGGTCCCATTTGGGAGCAATTCGTCAATCGAGGATATGAAATCACTCGCTTTCACATTGTTTCTGAGGCGAATTTCAATCAGCCCAACGTAAGCGTTGTGTGGCCTGACTTACTTTCCTTTGATGTTGTTGTTGTGATGGGTGCTCCATGGGGGGCATGGGAAGACGAGCGCATTGGCAACTGGTTATTGCCCGAGGTCGCGCTCGTTCGAGAAGTGCACGATGCAGGAGTACCGATCCTCGGAATCTGCTTTGGGGGACAACTCATGGCTCGCGTGTTGGGCGGATCTGTTGGAAGAGCAGAACGGGCAGAAGTTGGCTGGTTCAATATTGAAACCGATCGCCCTGATTTCATTCCTGCCGGACCTTGGTTTCAGTATCACTGGGATCGATGGGTTACACCGCCGGGGGCAACAGAAATCGCGCGTACCGATGTTGGGCCACAGGCATTTATTTATGGACGCACCCTCGCACTGCAGTTTCATCCAGAGATTGATCCCTACGTTTTAGATCTCTGGCTTGAGATGGATGGTGGATGCGCCGAAGTAGAAGGAGAAGGTTTAGTTGTTGAAACTCTTCGCGAACAAACACGTGCTCAAGAGCCATATTCAAATAAGCGTGCCTATGATCTTGTTGATCGATTTCTTGATCAAATCGCAGTCGCACCTATTAAGAAATCTACAAATTAGTTAATTCTTAGGCATCTAGGGGAGTGACGTACGCTCCTGAAATTCCACCATCGACTAAGAAGTTTGACGCTGTAATAAAGGATGAGTCATCACTGGCCAAAAAGGCTGCAGCAGCGGCAATCTCTGACGCTTCAGCAAAACGCCCCATCGGAATGTGAACGAGGCGACGAGTCGCACGCTCCGGATCCTTCGCGAAGAGTTCTTGCAACATGGGTGTGTTGACGGGTCCAGGGGAGAGGGCGTTTACCCTTATCCCTTCACGTGCAAATTGCACTCCCAATTCGCGAGTCATCGACAGGACTCCACCTTTTGAAGCAGTGTAGGCGATTTGCGATGTAGCCGCTCCCATTGTCGCAACGAATGATGCGGTGTTAATGATGGAACCCTTGCCGGTTTTTTGCATATACGGAATTACATACTTGCAGCACAGGAATATGCTTGTGAGATTAACTCGATTGACTCGCTCCCATACTTCGAGTTCTGTAGTGAGAATCGAATCATCATCGGTCGGTGAAATACCCGCGTTATTAAATGCGATATCGATGCGGCCATAAGTATCAAAGGCAACCTTGTACATATTTTCTACATCGCCCGCTATGGTGACATCGGCCCTGACGAAAATACCGCCAACTTCTTTGGCCGCTGCTTCACCTGACTGCACATTCATGTCCGCGAGGACGACCTTCGCGCCCTCGCTCGCAAATCGTCTTGCAGTAGCAAGACCAATGCCACTGCCAGCGCCGGTAATTACCGCGACGCGACCTTCTAGACGTGCTGTCATATTTCTATTGTCTGCTCAGCGTCGCACTCAGTCGTTTGAAATGAAGACGTTCTTGACTTCAGTGAACGAATCGAGTGCGTCAGGACCAAGCTCTCGCCCAAGTCCTGATTGCTTGAATCCGCCAAATGGTGTCCAGAAGCGAACCGACGAATGCGAGTTGACTGAAAGATTTCCAGTCTCGATAGCGCGTGATACTCGCAAAGCCCGTCCAACATCTCGAGTCCAGATTGAGCCCGAGAGGCCATATTCGCTGTCATTAGCCATCGCGATGCCTTCGGCTTCATCTTCAAATGTCATAACAGATACGACTGGACCAAAGACTTCTTCACGCCACGATCGCGCTTGAGCGTTCTTAGGCAGCAACACTGTTGGCGCCATCCAATATCCCGCGCCGCTTGGTGCAGATCCGGTGAAAGCGACAGGCTCATCTAGGAACGATGAAACAGAATCGAATTGTTTCTTGGAAATAAGTGGTCCCATGTCAGCGGTGGCCAGGGAAGGATCCTCAACTCGGAATTTCTTAACCGCCACTTCAAAGTGCTCCATGAATGTATCAAAGGCGCTCTTTTGAATCAGGATACGCGAACGTGCACAGCAATCTTGGCCTGCGTTATCAAATACAGATCCAGGTGCACTGGCTGCTGCCTTAGCAATATCTGCATCAGCGAAAATGATATTAGAACTCTTGCCACCAAGTTCAAGAGTGACTCTCTTTACTTGATCGGCGCATCCAGCCATGATCGACTTTCCAACTTCGGTCGAACCAGTGAAGACAACTTTGCGAACTGCAGGATGAGTGACAAAGCGAGCACCAATGATGCTGCCTTTTCCAGGCAATACGTTAAACACTCCATCAGGTAGACCAGCAAGAAGTGCGAGCTCACCTAACTTCATTGCAGTAAGTGGCGTGTATTCGGCTGGCTTGAGTACCACGGTATTTCCTGCCGCAAGTGCTGGAGCAAAACCCCAACCAGCGATAGGCATTGGAAAGTTCCAGGGAACGATTACACCGACGACACCGAGTGGCTCTTTGAAAGTGACATCGATTCCGCCAGGTACAGGAATTTGGCGACCAAAGAGTCGCTCAGGGGCTGCCGAGTAATACGTCAAAACATTGACCACGTTATCGACTTCCCACAGTGCATTTCCGCGCGTGTGGCCTGAGTTTGCAATCTCAAGTTGCGCCAATTCTTCTTTATGTTCAGCGACAACGTCGGCGAAGCGACGAAGCATCTTGCCTCGATCACCTGGCGCGACATGGCGCCAGGTTTCAAAAGCCTTGGCGGCCTTTGCGATTACCGCGTCAGTGCCTGCGAGATCAAGGTGCTCAATAGTTGTGACAAGTTTTTCGGTTGCGGGGTTAATAACGTCATACGTTGACACAGAATCAAGACCTTTCGAAGTTGCGGAATAGTTCCCAGTCGGTAACGGCTTTGCCGTAAGCGGAAAGTTCGATCTCAGCCATATTTGCATAGTGGGCTTGGACTTCAGATCCGAATACTTCTTTTACCCATGCACTCTCTGCCCATAACTTCTGAGCTTGCTGCATTGTTGGTGTTACGCGCTTGGAGTCGGATGCGTAGGCATTGCCCTCAAATGCTGGCTCTAGTGGCAACTTGTTCTTGATGCCATCAAGGCCAGCGGCCATGATGCCCGCGACGGCTAGATATGGATTGACATCTCCACCGGGGACTCGGTTCTCAAGCCGGAGACCTCCACCGTGTCCGACCAAACGAAGAGCGCATGTGCGGTTATCGCGGCCCCAACGAATTGCTGTCGGTGCGAAAGATCCCGGGACATATCGCTTGTATGAGTTGATATTTGGAGCAAACATCAATGAAAGCTCTTGTAGGTGGGCAATTTGGCCAGCAATAAATTGGCGACCAATATCGCTCATGCCGTGTTCTTTATCAGCGTCATCCACCATGACCATAGAGTCATCGAGACCACGGAATGAGCAATGGATGTGAGAAGAGTTGCCTTCCTTTTCATTTGGCTTGGCCATGAAAGTCAGCGCATAACCCGCTTCGGCGGCAATCTCTTTTGCACCATTCTTGTAAATGACATGGTTGTCGCAGTTGCTGAGTGCATCGGAATACCTAAAGGCAATCTCATGTTGGCCGAAGTTACATTCGCCCTTCACCGACTCCACCATCATGTTGGCACCTGCCATCGCCAGGCGAATCTTCCTCAACAGCGGCTCAATGCGAGCACCACCCATTAGCGAATAATCAACGTTGTACTGGTTTACAGGAGTCAAACCAATGTAGTGACGATTCCAAGCATCCTCATATGTGTTCTCAAAGACCACGAATTCGAGTTCAGTACCGACCATTGCCTTCATGCCGTGTGCGGCTAAAGCATCTACTTGCTTGCGAAGAATCTGGCGGGGAGAGGCGACAACATCTTTATCGTCAAGCCATTTCACATCAGCCAAAACCATTGCTGCGCCTTCTTGCCAAGGCACCCTGCGAAGAGTGGACATATCCGGAGCCATTACGAAGTCGCTATAGCCGCGCTCCCATGAAGACATCTCGTAACCCTGAACAGTGTTGTTGTCCATATCGACGGCGAGGAGATAGTTGCATCCTTCAGTGCCGTGGGCGAGAGTGTCATTGAGAAAATGCTCTCCATGAATTCTTTTACCAACTAATCGACCCTGCATATCTGTCATTGCGACGATCACGGTGTCGATTTTCTTGCTTTCGATATCTTTTCTTAGTTCTTCTACGCTATAAGTTGACATGCTGGCTAGTATTCCAGTTTCCATTGGATTCGCAAGCCCGCCACTACTCAATCATTTTCTCTCTAACGATATAAGTATTGAAAAACAATAGAAAAAGAGCCCGCCGCTTTCGCGACGGGCTCTTTTCGCAAGTATTGCTTAGTTGTCGATTGTTCTAATTGGTCCCTTGAACCATTTCTTTGCTGACATCTCCCACCAAATCCAAATGATGAGAAGTGAGCCACCAGCAAGAATTGGTGCGTAGTTAACTGCAGTCCATGTGAAGTCCTTGTTTCCAGGAACTCCAGCAGGAGCGAATGGAAGAATGAAGTAGATAGAGATAACTGCAATCTCAATCGCTGCAACGATGTTCATCCACTTGTAGCGTGATCCATTGGTCCACTCGCCAGGAACGAACTTATCTCCTATTTTCCATCGCAAGTAAATTGGAATCAAGAACGCGAGATACAGACCAATTACTGCTACCGATACAACAGCGTAGAAAGCAGTCGGCGCACCTGATGGGCTCTTGTAGAGAGCTGGCAAGGTGATAATGACGCCGATTACGGATGAAACAAGTACGGCGTTCAAAGGAACGCGGTGCTTATTAACTTTCTTCCAAATCTTTCCTCCGGGTACAGCACCATCACGGGAGAATGCGTACATCATGCGCGAGCACGATGTGAGGCATGCTGCAACGCAGAAGATTTGACCCGCAGTTGTGATGATCATGACCAACTTAAAGAGAGCGCCATCGCCAAGTGCGGTGATGAGCAAAGTGATGATAGATCCGCCACCGTATGGGTTCACCTTTGGATCAAAGGAGTTGATGATGTCGGTCTTTGTTGCGGCATATAGGAAAGCCATCAACAAGATGTATCCGCCAATTGCTGAGTAGAAGATTGACTGCCAGATGCCCTTAGCCGCTGCTAAGTGAGCGCCTTGCGTTTCCTCGGAAAGGTGAGCGGAGGCGTCAAAACCAGTAATTGTGTACTGAGTCAACAAGAATCCAAGTGGAAGAACATAGAGCCAGTAGCCCGTGCTTCCTCCGCCGAATCCTGAGTTGTTGATCTGGGTTGTAAACATCCACTTGAGTGATTGGTGGTGCGATGGAGCGAAGATCAAAATACCGATGACCGCAGCCGCACCGAATACGTGCCACCACACGGAAACGTTATTGATGATGGCAAGTAAATGTCCACCGAAGATATTGATCAAAGTTACAAATGCCATCAAGATGATGAACCAAGCAAACTGCTGCTTGAGGTAGTCACCGCCCATGAAGTCTGTGGCGTACTTAGGTGAGATATCACCGATCAAAATGTTCAGGAATGTCGCCGCTCCGTAACCGACCGAAGCAGTTACTGCGAGCAGACCAATCAAGTTGAGCCAGCCAGTAAAGAATCCAGCCTTTGCTCCACCTAGTTTGGAGGCCCACCAGTAAATTCCACCAGATGTGGGGTAGGCCGAGGCGAGTTCTGACATGCAAAAACCAATAATGAGAATGAGGGCTGAAATAACCGGCCAGCCGAGGGAGATTGCGATTGGTCCGCCGTTATTCCATCCTTGAGCAAAGGTCGTGAAGCAACCAGCGAGGATTGAAATAATGGAGAACGAAATCGCAAAGTTGGAAAACCCGCTCCAACTTCGATTCAACTCCTGTTTGTACCCGAGCTCGGCTAAGCGACGCTCGTCATCTGTTCTATTTGGCAAGATTCCTCCTACAGGCGATTACCGCGAGTCCGCGTTGGCTCGCGTCGTACGCTTCGGTGGGGATACCGAAAGGCTTTCTAGGGGATAGTGTGCCCCGTTAGGTGTAATTTGTCTCACAAATGTGCACTTCTTTTTGTAAAAGTCTGGTGAATTCCACTCAATTCTTTTAGTGCAATCGCGGTAGCATCGGGATTAGAGAGATTTTGAGAGAAAAGGACCTTTCCAATGTGTCGTCTGATGGGCTATGTCTCTCACGATAAGAAGTCTTTCCCCCAAATGGCCGGCGCCGGATTTGCCGATTTCGTCGCTCTTTCATCGATTCATTGCGATGGTTGGGGCGTTTCGACCATAAATCACGACGAGGCCAGCGCCCATTTAGTGCGAGCAGCCGAAATGGCCCACTCCAGTCCTCAATTCGATGCCGCAATTCAATCCGCCTTTTCTGACGGGGGACTCCTTCATCTTCGATGGGCGACTGCCGGCCTACCCGTAAGTGAGAACAACGCTCATCCATTTGTCTACGAAGATTTCACTTTTATCCATAATGGATCGATCACGCCACC
>JAPLBP010000039.1 GCA_026392695.1 Actinomycetota bacterium
CAGGTGCTTGGCATTGAGGCTTCTACTGACCAACGCTTTGCTACAAATACTTCTCGCGTCGCGAATCGAACGGAATTAAACACGCTACTTACTGGTGTATTGACTCAAAAGAGCGCTGCCGAATGGATTGTTGATCTGACGAAAGTTGGAGTTCCTGCCGGTCTGATTAACACGATAGAAGAAGCCGTAAAACTCGCTGAAAGTCTTGATTTGAATCCGATTATTTCGATTAAAGATTTTCGCGATGGACATCAGAGCAGAAGCATTGCTAACCCAATTAAGTTTTCGAAGACCCCTGTGGAATACCCATTCGGACCACCGAGCCTTGGGATGGACGACTAGCGAAAAGCAGAAATGCCGGTAAGGGCTTCACCGATGACAAGGGCATGAATTTCGTGTGTGCCTTCATATGTGAGCACCGACTCGAGATTGTTCATATGACGAAAAATCGGGTACTCAGTTGTTATACCCGCCGCTCCCAAAATTGATCGACATTCCCGAGCGATCCCTATTGCTGCCTCGACGTTATTGAACTTACCCATGCTTATTTGTTCCGGGCGAATCTCATGCGCATCTTTAAGTTTTCCCAAATGTAGAGCCAGAAGCATTGCCGTATTGAGGCGGGTGGCCATACGTGCGAATTTCTCTTGTGTTATTTGGTGACGAGAAATCGGACCATCAAATTGTGTGCGTTGGGAGGCGTAATCAAGGGCAGATTCGAAACTATCTCGAGCTGCACCGACGGCGCCGAAAATGATTCCGTATCGCGCTTCAGCAAGACACATCAGTGGCGCGCGAAGGCTGGTGGCAAGAGGTAAAATTGCGCTGGCAGGTACTCGCATATCGGTGAATACCAATTCTGATGTAATCGATGCGCGAAGTGAGAGCTTGTGTTTCACGGCGGTAGAAGTAAACCCAGGCGTTTTTGTATCTACACAGAAGCCGCGAATTCCCTCATCTGTTTTTGCCCAGATAACTGCAACGTCAGCGACGGATCCGTTGGTGATCCACATCTTGCTTCCGTTGATGACCCAATCCGCGCCGTCTTTTTTTGCACTCGTCGTCATGCCAGCCGGGTTGGAACCGTGATCTGCTTCGGATAATCCAAAGCATCCGATTGCGCGACCAGCGGCCATCGCGGGTAGCCATTGTTGCTTTTGCTCTTCACTGCCGTAGCAATAAATGGCAAACATTGCCAAAGATCCTTGCACGGAGACAAGGGAGCGAATACCAGAATCACCAGCTTCCAATTCCATGCACGCTAAGCCATAAGAAGTGGCATCGGTGCCCGCACATTCGTAGCCTTGAAGATGCATGCCCAGCAATCCGATTTTTCCGAGTTCGATTGCAAGTTCTCGGATTGGAAGATCACCGGTTTCAAACCAATTGGCAATATTTGGCTTGACGCGATCAATTACAAAATCCCTGGTAGCAGTTTGAATATCTCGCTGATCTTGCGTGAGTTCGCGTTCGATATCGAGAAGAGCAAAGGGATGTTGAAGAGTCATGATTAAAGTCTACTCAACGGTTTCTACACGGAGTTCGCCAGAAATCATTTCCCCTTTGGCCAATACAATCAGGGGATGTAGAGATCTCCTGCTTCTTTTCGTGTGTGGACTCCTAATTTGGCGAACAGGCTCATGCCATCTTGCCGGATCGTAGAATTGCTAAACCCAAGGTCTTCAGCAATTTGTAAATTTGTCCATCCGCGAGCCATAAGGCCTTGGATCAGGTTCTCTCGGGGAGTAAGTTCTAGGTCAAGGGCTAATTTTAACGGGGCAGTGAGGGTTTGTTGAGCAAGAGCATCCCGGTAGAGATACCAGAGCCCGATGATCGAGCTCATCACTTCCAAAAATTCCAAACCAGAGTCAGATATTGGCAAATTCGATCCCGAAATAAGCAAGGCACCGATAGGTGAGCCGACTTTGCGGATGGGGATTGCAACGACTGCCTCGAGATTAAGCGGGTGGGGGAATTCACTTATTGAGGGAAATTCTGTTGAGAGATTGTCCAATCCGTCGAACCATACGATTCTATTTTGTCGAATCGCCCGAGTGCTGGGCAAATCTTTATCCAAAGGAATATGTTGTTGAGATAAGACTGTCTCAGCGCTCAGGCCAAAACTGGCGATCAGCCGAAGAAAGCCTTCCGGTTCCAACGCAAAGAGGGAAACGTGCTCTGCCGCGCCATGTCCAAATGTGCTTATTGCGATGAGTCGGCACAGGTCGTCCATGGTCAACGCTGGATTTTGCAGAGTCGTAGAAAACTCTTTTGCAATTTTTAGGTAGTTATTATCACGATCCATTGGCATAAACCTTTCATCGTGATCGATAACCCATTGAAGATCCTACTTTCAGGTTAGGCGCATGGTTGGAATTTGAATACGGGAATGACCCTATTTCGGAGAATGAGTGGAAAGGTTTCCTTCACTTATCGCGGTACGAACGGAACGCTCTTTCTTGATTAAAAAACTGAAATAGAACGCTTCGACAAGCCTAAGAAGTAACCGTCTATTAATGTCTCTGGCGCTTGATCTGGTGAACTGCCCGCACCTAGAGTAATAAATAGTGGCGTGAAGTGCTCGACCGTTGGATGCGCGTAAGGCATGCCTGGGGCAAGTGTTTTGAAATTTGCCAAGGTGTCAACGTCGCCTCGGGCTAGTGCCTCTGCAGCCCAGGCATCAAATTCACTTGACCACATGGGAGCAACCGCGTCCATTGACCAATCGCGAATGTAGGGAAGTCCGTGCGTCATGAAACCTGATCCGATGATGAGTACACCCTCGTCGCGAAGTGGTTGTAGTCGCTTACCAATTTCAATAAGTCGGTAAGGGTCCGAAGTCGGCATCGACATCTGCACGACAGGAATATCAGCATCGGGATACATCACCCGCAACGGCACCCAAGCGCCATGATCTAAACCGCGAGTGCTTTGACGAACGGGTTCAGAATCTGGCATTAACGCCGCAACTTTCGCAGCGAGTGCATGTGCATCGGGGGAGTTGTATTCCATTTCATAATACTTTTGTGCAAATCCACCGAAGTCATAGACCAATGGAGAATTGGCCGCTGGATTACTCAATGTGATGGGCTGTGATTCCCAATGTGCTGACACGATAAGAATCCCAGTGGGTCGAACAATGTCCTTTGCAATCTGACTAAGTTGACCTGTCCAAAGGGGATCCTCGAGCAACATAGGCGCGCCGTGGCCAATATAGAGAGCTGGCATGCGGGCGGGTAGTTGAGAGGTGGACATCTGGAACCTTTCGTAGGCTCATATCATACACAATGTAGTTGAAAGTTCAACTATTACCTAGATGGAAGCCTCCGTCAATAGGTATTTCTGCGCCATTGACCCAGCGCATATCCTCACTCGCCAGTGCCAAAATGCCCCGTGCAACTAATTCGGGGGTCGAAACATGGGGTCCTAACAGATCATTTGCGTGGACTGTCCTGCCAAGATAAATCTCGAGCCATTCCTCAATAAGTGGCGTGGACATTGCTCCGGGCATCAGTGCATTGACGCGCACTCCAGATTCCCTAAAATCTCGTGCGAGTCCCTTGGTGAGATGGTTGAGCGCGGCTTTAAGAGTGTCGTAGAGCTGATTGTTGTGATTGACGACCCACGCATTTGTGGAACTTATATTGATTATGCAGCCGAGAGTCTGCTTTAAATAGGGGTAGGCCGCTTGAGCAATAAAGAATGGCGCCTTTAAATTGACGGCGAAGATCGTGTCCCAATCGTCCTCGGTTACGTCATCAACATCTTTGTACGAGATGCGCGCCGCTGAATTAACCACGACATCAAGACGGCCAAATTTACTAATAGCGAATTCGACGATTGCATTAGCGCTCACCTGAGAGGTAGCGAGATCTGCAGGGAAAAATTCGACAGGTAGACCTTCTTCTTTCAGCCGATCGATGAAACCCGGCTGATCATCCAATCCCGTAGCCAGAACTCGATACCCGTTCTGCGCAAAGAGTTTTGTGGTCGCGGCGCCAAGGCCTGTTGTGCCTCCAGTAATGATCGCAACACGCGCCTCACCATTGCTGCTCATGCGTGGATACTATAGGATTTTTGAATGGCAAACGAGAGTTCATTTAAGATTCCCACGATCACAATTACCGAAAAGATTCCGGCACCAAAGTGGGCCAAACAAGAGCGCGAAATCATCGAAACGCTTAATAAGGCCGCCGTGGAATTCGTTGCCCGGTACACGCGAGCAGACGGAACTCTCATTTGGCGAAATAAGTGGGGGAGCATGGATGGGTCGGACGATCCCTATGAAGCCTTTATGAACCTAGCTCTTTTCTACTCGATGGGCGGCAGCGAAGAGGTCTACGAGCTTGCTCGAAAAATGTGGGACGTGATCACTCAACAATGGACTGAGTACGGCCAGATCTATCGAGAGTTCGATGGCTACTACGACTGGATGCACCATGGAGAGGCTTATCTCTATCACTACTTCTTCGGCCTGACTAAACCTGAATCGCTGATGGATCGCCAACGCGCTCTTCGCTTTGCCAATATGTATAACGGACGAGATGAAGAGGCAAAGAATTACGATCCCGAATTGAAGATGATTCGCTCGCCTCTGACGGGCAGTCGCGGTCCACGATTTGTTGTGACTCACGAAGATTGGTTTACGCACCGGACTGTTCTTGATGATTATTTAGCTCCGTATGAAGACATTACAAATAATGACTTTTCAACGATGCTCTGTAGTTGGTCAGACCCAGCGATTTATGCCGAACTCATTGAGAAGATGAATGCGCGCATGAACCGTGGCGATGTTCCTCTTAATCTCAATTCCACTTCTTTGATGACCCACGCATATATGTATTCACAGGAGGAAGAACTCAGCGATTGGGTCCTTGGTTATCTGGATGCCTGGCGCGAACGTGCGAAAGCCAACGATGGAATCATTCCTGACAACATCGGACTAACTGGCAAAATCGGTGAATATAACGATGGCAAGTGGTGGGGCGGATATTACGGATGGCGCTGGCCTCATGGGTTCATGACAATCATGGAACCACTTACGAATGCGAGCATGAATGCGGTTCTCCTTACGGGAGACTATTCACTACTTGATTTGGCGCGCTCTCAATATGACTTGATCTGGTCAAAGCGAAAAGTAGTAGATGGCATCGTCCAAGTTCCGCATCGGTATTTCGATGCAGGGTGGTCGGATTATCGAATGCCTTCTCCGAGACACATGATTTATTTATGGACCACATCGATGGCCGAGGAAGATCTTGAGCGCATCATGCAATTGCCACGTGATAACGATTGGAATGCGATAGCTATTCCGGGTGTCTCAGGTAAAGATGCGATGACAGGTAGAGATACCAAGCATTACATCGCGAACACTTTGCCGTGGTTCCAATTTATTCAAGGTGAGTTGCCAAATTATCCTGAAGATATTTTGGAAGCAAACCTCACTTTGATCGCGGAGCAATTGCGAAAGATGCGCTCGAAGACTGGTGATCCTCGAAGTTGGGATTCTTATGATCCCGCCACCGCGGATGTAGTTGTTGGACTTGATTTGCGCGTAGATGGATATCAGATTCACGCATGGCAAGAATTTAATCCCGTCTATTTTGAAGGACTTGCACAAATGTTGATGGGTGCGCCAATGCATATTTCCCACGGTGGTTTGCAACATGGAAAGGTGCGCCTTTTTGATGGCCAAAAGAAGCGTCCCGGACTACCTGAGGATGTTGGAGCCATAGTGGAAAAAATCTCGCCAACATCAGTATCGATAAAGGTGGTCAATCTCAGCGCCACGGAGGCGCGACAACTTGTTATTCAAGCGGGCTCCTTCGGGGAACATCGTTTTGTTTCTGTAACAAGTACATCGACATCGGGAGAGAAAGTGACGACTCCGATTGACGGCAAGTTTGTTTCGGTTGATCTTGCGGCGGGCGCTGGCGCTAATCTCGATTTCATTATTGAGCGCTACGTCAATAAGCCTTCCTATGAAACACCATGGCAGAAAATTGCGGATTGGGATCCAGTAATCGTTGGGCGCCCATCCTCGAATTTCAAATAGTTCGAGAGCTTGATGCCTTCCTCTGATCTAGTGACACCTCCTTTGAACTACAGGCGAACGCTCTTGGCTCTGGCTGGCGCAATGGGTTTTACGATGTATGGCTTGGGATTTTGTGTTCCACTCCTTAAACATGATCTGGGAATCTCGCGCGCGACCGCGTCACTTCACAATCTTGGCTTTGCTTTAATGATTACTCTGACTTCCTTTTGGCTGCCATCACTCATAACGCGTTATTCTCCGAGAAAGGTCATGCTCTCTGGCTGGATTGTTGCAATCGCAAGTTTGCTGGCCTTCACCATTGGACGCTCTCTCTGGATAACAGTGCCTGCAATGTCCATCGCTGGTCTTGGTGCAACATTGTTTAATAACACGAATGCAGTAAGTATTGGCCAGAGTTCGGGAATGTCGATTCAAGTAATGCTTCGACAGACAGG
>JAPLBP010000025.1 GCA_026392695.1 Actinomycetota bacterium
CAGATAATGATCTGGCTCACATAATTTTCCATCGAAATAGAACCCAGAAATAGAATGTCGTTCACCTAACGATTAGGGTGATTCAACTGATATTCGTGAGTTAAATGGGAGAAAAACTTCTTCACCTGTACTGATTTTGCGACTCTCAATTTCTAGTCAGCAGGGGATCGCCACCTTCTGTCGGTTCTGCCAGTTACCCTAATCTCACACTCGTGCGTTTCTCAGGTGGCGCTCAGAAAGGGGAATCTATTGGTATATCTCGGCAAACTTCGTCAGTTGAGTCTGTTCATGAGATCTGGTTCCGTAACACTGGATTCCTTTCTTGAATTTCTTGTGCACGACACTCTTCAAGATTGGTCGATTGATTCGGTATTTGTGTCCGTAGTGCGAACAAACGGTGCCTACTACGTTGCTGGAGGTCATGGACTCCACGCGACTCAATTAGTGAATGGATTTGAGCGACAATTTGATCGCAATTCACCCGGTGCCATCGCGTACTTCGATGGCAAAGTTGAAGAAACTGGTCCCTTTGATGACTATCCATTTTTCGTCCCTGCAAATTCCTTGAAAGTGTTTCCAAATGGGTTTGCATATTCACTTGCGGTACCGGTGCCCTCGTATGGGCCACTCATGATTTATTGCCAAGATGCTCAAGAACTCGATGTAGAACGAGAGAATTTTCTCTATGCTCTTGGGGAGTCACTCGCTTTGCATCTGGATGCTCTTGGTTTTTCCGAAGAGATAGATAGAGTTGACGGAAATCAACCATTGGCCGTTATTGCTTTGACCCCTCGCCAATGGGAAATACATTCTCTGATGCTTGACGGGTTATCCAATTCAGCGATCGCCCACCAAATGAAATATAGCGAGTCACTTATTCGTCAAGAAACGATGCGAATATACAAGAAGTTAGGCATAACAGGCCGTAGGGATTTGCCGATACGACGAAGAGAATTGGACGCGAAAGAAGCTTAAATTATTTCGCCCACCGCAAGCTATTTATTTTGGGTGTGGCGTTACCGGTGGTTGGTTTGACCAAGGAAATTCAATCCATTTCTCCGTGGCACGCCAAAAGTAATTAGGGCTCTCCACGCTATGTGGTTTTAGGTACAGAACTGCTGAGCGAGCTTCGGCGACATGGCCTTGGCAAAATTCTCGAACAAGGGCAAGCGTTGCACCCGTATCTGCTACGTCATCGGCAATTAAAACGCGCATGCCTGTGAGATCTACTTTATTTGGAATTGGGGGGAGTACTACGGGAATTGGCAATCGTTGATCAATTCCAGTGTAGAACTCAACGCTCATTGTAAAAGTATTTTTAACCCCGAGGGCATATCCAAGCGCTGCGCCGATGAGCAAGCCGCCGCGAGCGATTGAAAGAATAATGTCAGGCTTGTAACCAGAATCGGATATTGATTGAGCAAGTTCGCGAATTGAAACTCCGAATTGCTCATAACTTAATATTTCTCGCTCATCGCTCATGGAGAGATGTTACTTATATTCGCGGTGAAGCGTAAATCTCACCACTGATTTCGTAAATGCACGAGCTTTAGAGTGGGACGAGTCGCTCGGAATCTGCAATCATCGACGCAATCGATTGAGGTGAGGAGTACACGATCGTTATGATCTCCTTAGAGCCATTTTGTTGAATCGTAATTTCATTTAGAGTCCCTGAGTTATAACTCAAAATATCGCCTCGTGCATTTGTCTTCCCACTAACAATGTCCATCGAGAATAGATGCAATTGCTTTTCGTAGAGCGCTTCGCTTTCATAAGCAGAAACTAAGATGAGTGGTTGTGTTCCGTCTTTGATACTTTGATTAGCGGTTAAGTAACCCACCTTTAAGATTCCTGGAGTAATGCAATTCGTGGTGTAAGTCGTACCTGCAAGAGGTCCAAGCCAGTACCGGGTATGGCCCTTGTGCATGGGCAAAGGGATGTGGTTTTCCAATTTCGTCGCAGTGAGTTGAACACCACCTGCGTGCTCGAGCATGGTTACGGGGCGTTGGATTCCTAAGGCGGCAGCGAGGCTGCTCTGCCAATATGTGAAGGATCCAATCAATAACCCGCCAAGGACGAAGGCGATAATGGGAAGAAGTGCATATTTGCGAATACCCCGCTTCAAAATGGGCTCTTCAAATTCAGATTCCATGAGCTGCCAATCAGTTTGGCTCATCGCTCTCACCTGATTCCCCTTCTGACTCTTTCTAGGTCTACTAGGAAAACCGTATCTCTATCGGTCATGACCAGTCAATCTCGGTCACCGAAAGAATGAAGTGCCACCTCTTCTTCTTCGCCGATTTTGATTGATGCTTCAAAATCACGCGTGCATAGAAACATCTGGTACGTGATCATGTATGGTTTCCGCAGTTCAATGGTGGTCATGGTCAGTCACAAGAGGGAGTTTTCGTGATAGAGGATTTCTCGGGCTTGGATGGAGCTCCCTTGGAGAGAATCAGCAATCTCGCCGAATTTCTCCGCACCAAGCCCCGTACCTTGAAAGAGACCCTTTTTTACCTCTGGACAAATACTTTTTACGGTCGATCGGCTTTTGGGCACATCCTCCATGTAGTTCGACACGATGGAACCTTAGAAATGCCGGCCTGGAGTGGGTTTAAAACATGGCCGATCGAGAAGTTTCCCGATCGATTAGTAACCACCGATACGCCATTGAATCGAAGTCTTCGAACGAGCGAGATTGTTGAATGCGGAAGTTTCGAATCATTTGCATTTGCAGGACCTGATTATCTCAATGATTTATTTCCTCGTGGATTTGAAGCCTCAATAGCTTGGCCCATCCCAGGAATTGGATCTGTACTTTCATTCTTCGATGACGCGGTTGAATTAACGCCGGAGTTAAGTACCTTTCTGAAAACTTTGGGAAATGTAATTTCACTTGCACCTGAGAAATTTCAGGGCTCCAAGGCACTCAATCTCGATGGTCATCCCGAGCATGTCATCTCTCAGGCGAATTTGACGTCGCGACAGTGGAACATTCTTACATCAATTCGAAGGGGCATGACAAATCCTCAAATTGCTCTGGATCTGGAATTTAGCGAATCACTCGTGCGTCATGAAACTATGAAAATATATAGCGAATTGAAAGTCAGCGGACGGAAAGAATTGATTGAAATGCCAGACGAAATCTTTCCAATCGTAAATCGCTAGCCAAGAGCGCAATGACAAAACCCCCGCCAAATG
>JAPLBP010000045.1 GCA_026392695.1 Actinomycetota bacterium
AACTACTTTTGCCGCAAGACCATTAGGTAATTGTGCGAGTTGAGGAATTGCGGCACCGGCAGAACCTTTAACAATGGCAGTAATGCTTTTCTGAGCGGCAAGATCGAGATTAGCCACTGACGTTAAACCACTCGAAGTCTTTGCACCTAAGGATGTGACAAGAAGTGTGCCAAGTAGTGCAATTCCTAGCGCCGAGCCGAGTTGTCTAAAGGTGCTTTGAAGTCCAGATGCCTGTCCGCTTTGTGCAACAGGAACTTCAGCAAGGATGACGCTTGTAAGTTGCGCAGTGGCAAGTCCCACGCCAGCCCCGTAAAGAAACAACCAAGCTGCAAGTACCCATGCGCTCGCGGTGATGCTAATGCTCAAGCCAAGTCCGACGATTGCAATCACCTCAAGAAGCAATCCCATTCGCACAACACTTCTTCCACCCAATCGCTGAGTAAGTTGTGGCGTCCCACCTGAGATAAGGAAGGTTCCGATTGCGA
Organism: Actinomycetota bacterium; assembly: GCA_026392695.1. Lineage (GTDB taxonomy): Bacteria > Actinomycetota > Actinomycetes > Nanopelagicales > Nanopelagicaceae > QYPT01. The sequence continues at coordinate 486 of JAPLBP010000045.1, forward strand.
GAGCAAGGATCAGGAATCCCGTACCTAGGGCGGAGTATCCGAGTGCGCCTTGTACGAAGAGGGGAATTGCAAAGAGCATTCCGAATTCTCCAAGTGCGACAACAAGTGCGGCGATGCTTCCGTAACGAAAACTTCTGATGTGCAACAAGGTCAAGTCAAGAAGAATCGGTTTATTTAGTTTTGCACGATTTTTTTCAACAAGGACAAAAATGATCATCAATACCAAACCAAGGATGAAGGCAACGGGAATGGGAGAGATCGAAGATGACCAAGTCATCGATCCGAATGTCATCTTCTCCGTGGTTTTCCAAACACCGTAACGCTGAGCTTCGATTAATGCGAAAACAATTCCACCAAGTCCGATGATGGAAAGGAAGACTCCTTGGAAGTCAGCGCCCTTTTCTGCATGCGGATCTTTTGTTTCAGGAATCCATAAGACTGCGCCGACAAGGACAATGATGACGATGGGGATATTTATGAGGAATGCCCATCGCCAGGTGTAAGAAGTTGTGAGCCAGCCTCCGACAAGAGGACCAACGGCGGCCATGCCACCAATCGTCGATCCCCAAATCGCGAATGCAATTCCTCTTTCGCGCCCAGTGAAGAGCGCGTTGATCGTCGACAGCGTTGCAGGAAGAATCATCGCCCCGCCAACACCTTGTAAGAGGCGTGCAGAAATTAACGTCGTACCTGAATGTGAAATCGCGGCCAGGACACTTGCACTTCCAAAGATCGAAATTCCGATGATCAGTAATTTGCGACGCCCAACCAGATCGCCAATGCGGCCGACGGTAATAAGGAGGGCGGCGAAGACCAGGGCGTAGACCGAGTTGACCCATTCGGCATCCGAGGCAGAAAGGTGGATGTCCCGGATCAGGACTGGTAGGACGACGTTCACGATGGTGGCATCCATGATGATGATCGAGACGGCTAGGGCGATAAAGGGCATAGCCTTCCATCGGGCAGGATTGAGTGCGGGTGTTGCCTCCATGAGGGTCCTTTTTGGTCAGAGATTTGGCTGGGAGCCGTATCTGCAGGCTAGTTTCCCGCATAACGCTCAAATTTCGGCCGTTTCTGGTCGCTTCCGCATCAAAACAGGGGTAGCACGCTGCGCAAACGCCCATTTTCCACTTTCTTGGTAAATCCCCTGACAAAGTGGGCTTGCTGTGGTAAAAGCGCGGGTGGACATCGCGGGCCGTGCCCGATATTCTTACCTTTCGCATAAATTCCTAGAGGTCAATGCATATAGCGGCTGAGACCTTTGTCCTGTGCGTCACCAATTCCTGTTCGGAAGGACACCTCTTGGCCGCGTCAAAATCAAAAAATGTTGCTCCACGCCGTATTTCTTTTGCCAAGATCCGCGAACCACTCGAAGTACCTAACCTTCTTGCGCTCCAAATTGAGAGCGTTGATTGGTTGTTGGGTAACGATGTTTGGCGCGCGCGATTAGCACAAGCTGCAGTCACCAGCCGTGGCGAGCTTCCTACGCAATCTGGATTGGAAGAAATCTTTGAAGAGATTTCACCAATCGAAGATTTCCAAGGAACGATGAGCCTGAGCTTTAGGAATCACTACCTAGAGCCTCC
>JAPLBP010000036.1 GCA_026392695.1 Actinomycetota bacterium
ACTGTAATTTCAAAGAAGGACATCGCAAATTTAAAGCCAACAGTTCTCGATCTCAGCAAACAGTCAAAAAACATTACAGATATTAAGAGCAAGATTCATTTGGCTCTGCTGATTTGGGTGCTCTGGCTTCTACTTGTTCTTCTTGGTTTTTGGCTACGCGGAATAAAGGCCGTACGCACATTTGGATTCCAACTGCTTACTCTCGGAGTGATCGGGCTAGCGATTAAGTTTTTGACTCCGACAATTGTGGACAAAGTTTTGAAGAACTCTACGGGTGCGGCCTACCAGCGAAAAGTGATTCCAGAGGTCGTGAATTCGCTGGGAAGTCCAATCTTTACTCTTTCAATCGCTTTCAGCGTCATCGGAGCATTGCTCGTAACTATTGCAATTGTAGTTTCACGAAAACGAAAAGAAGCAGTGGCCATTTAGCCAAAGCGATAAAGCACCGCGGATGAAAGCGCGGCGGTTAGTACGACGATTGGAAATGGCGCTTTGAGAAGCAGCGCAACAAATGCGACTCCAACGCCAAGAACTCGATGATCAAAGGTCAACTTAGTTTTTTCAGTCAATGTTTGTACGGCGACGAGTGCGCTCAGTAGTGCAATAGGAATGAGAACATTAACGCGTAGCATTTTGGGATGTTCCATATGTCTATCTGGAATTGAGTGACCAATATATTTGAATGCGAAAGCGGCAACACTTGTACCAATTACGCCCCACCACATCGCGCTCATTTCTTCACTACCCCGATAATGATCGCGAGAAGTGCTGTAGAGATGATTGGAAGACCTGACGGAAGCACAGGTGTGAGCAAGAGCGCCATCGCAACCGCGCCTCCCGCTAGGAGACGATCAGTTGAGGTTTTTAATTTTGGCCAAACGATTCCTAGAAAAAGTGCGGGTACAGCGGCATCGAGTCCCCAGGCCGCCGGATCTCCCATCGCTTGAGCGCCAAGTGCGCCAAGGAGTGTGAAGGAATTCCAAAATAGAAAAACCCCAAATCCCGTAAACCAAAAACCAGCTTGCATTGCTCCTTCGCCTAGTTCTTCTTGAGCCAGGGCCACTCCCGTGGATACAGTCCATTGCGAATGCCGAGGAAAGAGGCGGTAGCGATACCACTTAAAACGCCACCCCCTGCGCCCATAATTCCAACGAGGGCAAATTGTGATGCCCCTGAAAATGTCAGTAAAGAGAGGGCGCAGCTTTGAAGGACGCTAAAGCCTGCGGCAACGGAAGCTGCTCCAAAGGCAATCCCTGATAATCCGACGATAAACGAGACGGTTAGGGATTTTCTAAGGGTTGCGGATTTGGCAGTGGCAGACACGATGGGCATTCTGCCCTATCAATCCCTAGGTGCGCGAGGCGGCTTAGATAGGGTCTCAATATGCCGCATGAAAATGAAAACGCGAACGAAATGACGCCGATCTTTCGCAGCGATATGACTGTTGAACTCATCAAATCCAGCGCGAGTGATGCTGATGTCATTTGGGCGGCCCGGGTTTCCACGGCTGGTGAAAATTCGATGGACGAAATTGGCGAGGATCCGGCTCGATCTGCCGGACTAATCAATTACTTAGCCCGAGAACGCCATGGCTCGCCTTTCGAGCACACTTCCATGACTTTTTTCATTTCTGCGCCCATATTCGTATTTCGTGAGTTTATGCGTCATCGCATCGCTTCATACAATGAAGAAAGTGGTCGTTATCGCGAACTTCGGCCAGTTTTCTACGTTCCCTCGGTGGATCGTAAATTAATTCAGGTCGGCAAGACCGGGGCATACACATTTGTTGATGGAACCCCCGAGCAATTTGAAATTACCACTGCCGCAATGAAAGAAAGTTATGTTTACGTATACGAGCGGTATCAACGAATGCTTGAAGCCGGCATTGCCCGTGAAGTGGCACGCGCAGTTTTACCAGTTGCGACATATTCTTCAATGTATGTGACCATGAATGCTCGCGCGCTAATGAATTTTTTATCACTTCGTACTTCACGCGAAGGATCGCATTTTCCTAGCTACCCTCAACGTGAAATAGAGATGGTGGCAGAGAAAATGGAAGCCTTTTTCGCTGAATTGATGCCGCTTACGTATGGTGCTTTCCAGAAATCTGGACGAATCGCGCCGTAAAACGGGTAGAATAGGCGCATGAGTACACCAGCGCCTTTTGGTCGAATGTTGACCGCAATGGTCACTCCCTTCAATAAAGATGGCAGTATCGATTGGAGCGGCGTAGAAAAAATCGCTGACCACTTGGTCAATACCGGCCATGATGGAATCGTCGTCAACGGCACAACGGGTGAAGCACCGACAACGAAGTCATCTGAAAAAGAAGAGATCATCAAAGTAGTCAAGCGAGTTGTTGGCTCCAAGATAAAAGTAATTTCAGGAGCTGGCGATAACGAGACCGATTATTCTGTCAATCAAGCCAAGCGTTCAGAGGCAGCAGGCGCTGACGGAATCTTGGTTGTCACTCCTTATTACAACAAGCCACCGCAGGCCGGTATCAAGGCTCACTTTCTCGCGATGGCAAATGCCACCGGCTTGCCAATGATGTTGTATGACATTCCAGGACGCACCGGCGTTGAGATTGAATCAGACACCATTGTCGAACTCTTTGAGCATCCGTCGATCGTGGCTCTTA
>JAPLBP010000119.1:0-3006 GCA_026392695.1 Actinomycetota bacterium
GGGGCAGACGCTGTGCGTTGGTTCATGCTTGCAGCGTGTTCGCCATGGGCGGCACGTCGAGTGGGTCACGATGCGCTTAGTGATGTCGTGCGAAAAATACTTCTCACCTATTGGAACACCGTTTCATTCTTAGCCATGTATGCCCACGCTTCAGAATTTCAATTGAATCAAAGTCCGCCCATGTCCGAGCGACCTCTCATGGATCGCTGGATCTATTCGGACTTGCAAGAACTCGTTGTCGAGGTAGACGAGGCACTCGGCGCCTTTGATTCTCAACGTGCCGGAAAAGCGCTCTCCGTCTTCATCGATGACCTCTCAAATTGGTACGTGCGCCGCTCACGTCGGCGTTTCTGGGATGGTGATCCAGCGGCGCTGGCCACTTTGCATGAATGTCTTCATACCTTGACTCTTTTGATGGCGCCCATGGTTCCGTTCATCGCAGAAAGCGTCTGGCAACAACTCATCCGTCCCGTCGAGGTGGATGCGGCTCAATCAGTACACCTATCGGATTTTCCGCAAGTCAATAAGGAATGGATAAATAGGGAACTCTCTTCCCAGGTCGCCTTAACCAGGCGCATAGTCGAACTCGGCCGAGCTGCCAGGGCTGAGTCCTCGATCAAAATCCGCCAACCCTTAGGCCGAGCGCTCATTGCGGCCTCTGGATGGAGCGCATTGCCAGAAGAGATGAAAGAGCAAATTGCGGAAGAACTAAATGTTTTGGATCTTCAAGATATTGCAGACGCCGATGGCAGTTTGGTCGACATCTCCGTGAAAGCGAATTTCCGAACTTTAGGTGCAAAATTCGGAGCAGATGTTCAGAAAATAGCTCAATCGATCGCATCCGCTTCACCCGACAAATTAGTAGCAGACATTCGCGCTACGGGCAGCGCAACCACGAATTCCGGCGAGAATTCTTGGGTCATCGACCTTGATGATCTCATTATCACTGAGACCCCTCGAGAAGGATGGACCGTGGTCAGCCATGGCGGCGAAAGCGTTGCTTTGGACCTCACGCTCACGCCAAAACTTCTAGCGGCGGGACAAGTCAGAGAAGTTATCCGCTTTTTGCAAGAAGCGCGAAAAAACGAGGGCTTTGACATCAGTGATCGAATCCACGTGCAATGGAATTCAAATGAAGATGTGGCTAGAGCAATACAAGATTCTTTAGAGCATATCCAAAACGAAGTTCTTGCTCTTGAGATGGTCCGTGTCTCTTCACTTTCCACTTCGGATTCAGAAGTTGGATTTGTCGCGACTTTAGGAAAAGCTACTTAGATTCTGCTTGCAAACGGAATCAGAAGTTGAACTGCAAAGAAAAGAACCAAGAAAGATAGATCAAGGCTTACTGCGCCCAATCTCAACGGCGGGACAAATTTGCGCACGAATGCAGTTGGCTTATCTGTGATCGCATAGATTGCTTCCGCGATATATAGCACTACCCCTCGTGGACGCCACGACCGGGAGAAAAGTCGAACATAGTCAAGGATCAAACGACCCAGTAGCGCCAGTAGGAAAATGCGCAGTACTAAAACAATCCAATACCCGATGCCGAGCATATTTAACTCTGGTTGAAGAAACTTGCCTCAGCTGCCGCAGCTTTATCTTCATTGCTTACGCGAATATTGGCGGGGGAAAGTAGGAAAACCTTAGAAGTCACGCGTTCGATGGTTCCATGATGTCCAAAAACCAAACCACTCGCGAAATCTACAAGACGCTTACGTTCTGCTTCATCCATATCTGTCAGATTGATGATGACAGGATTGCCTTCGCGGTATTGCTCGCCAATGGTACGAGCTTCATTGTAAAAACGAGGGTGCAACGTCACGATGCGATCTAGGACGGGAAGGTCAAGTTGCACTGCAGCAGGCGGTGCCATCGGTGCCACAGCAAGAGCGGCGGGACGCGGCTTACTCTTTGCTTCCAATGCACGCGATGTCTGTGCATTATCTGCTGGGTGAGACCCCAAATCAGGATCATCCATAAGCCCTAAATAATTCGCCATTTTTCGCAGTGCATTAGCCATGGTTTAAGTTTACCTTTGAGGGGATCGAACTCCGAGGATTGAACTGCCAATTCGAATATGTGTCGCCCCATGAGCAATGGCTTCTTCAAAATCATTGCTCATTCCTGCACTGAGGTTGGAAGCCAATGGAAATTTACTCCGAAAATCAAGGTGAATTTGAGCTAAGCGGCTAAAGGCTGCCTTCGGGTTCTCTTTCAAAGGAGCCACGGCCATGATCCCCACTAACTTCAAATGTGAAGTGTTCATAACCGTCTTTGCAAGATCTTCGAGATTTTGAGGAAGAACGCCTCCCCTATCGGATTGACCATCAAGTGACACTTGCAAGAACACGGAAAGAATCTTCTCTGCTGGTAGAGAACTCTCAAACTTTTCCAAATGCCTGGAACTGTCCAACGAGTGCACCACATTGGCCCAGCGGCCAATCGCTGCAATTTTATTGCTCTGGATTTGTCCCTGAAAATGCCAGGTACCCAAAACTTCAGCGGACTTCTCTCTTCCTTCGTCTTCGCGATTCTCACCAAAATCCACTACTCCGAGTTCGCGCAAAATCTCAACATCCGATGATGGATAAGTCTTTGTAACCACAATTAGTGTAATTTCATCACGATCTCTTCCGACCGATTTAGCCGCCTTCTGGATACGCGATTCAACGCTATCAAGGGCGTTCTTGATTTCCTCCTTGCGGACGCTCATAACGAGATAATTCCGGCAAAGCGACCGGTAATTCCATCGCGTCTGTAGGAAAATAGAGATCTATCTTCAACCGTGCAAGATTGAGCTCGAACCACTTCTACTCCATAGCCACTTAGGAGTTCTTTGAGTGCACCAGCCAAATCCAGAGAAAGCGTTCCCTTGGGCGTAATAGATGCAGCGTTTGGAAATTTATCGACAACCTCCCTATAAACATCATCGCCTACTTCATAGCATTTTCCACAAATCGATGGACCCATAACGCCTCGGATATTTGCTGAACCAAGCGCTCG
>JAPLBP010000119.1:3090-46302 GCA_026392695.1 Actinomycetota bacterium
ATATCATTCAGAATCCCTTTACGTCCGACATGTACAGCCGCGACGCAAAGAGAATTATCATCCCAAAGTAAAAGTGGAATGCAATCCGCCGTTAAAACTGCAAGATAGATTCCACGCGTTTGCGTAATCATGGCATCGGCTGATGGTTCGTGTCGGGGCAAGTCTTCGACCAACACCACAGTGTCACCATGAGATTGACTCATGAAAGACACATCACCAATCATCGAATTAAGTCGGGCTCGATTCTCATCCACTGCAGAGAGTTCATCACCGACATGGGTCGCCAAGTTATTCTCGTGGTACGGGCTTGCACTCACTCCACCAAAGCGTGAAGTAAAAAAGTGCGAGGCCATGCTTTATTTCATGAAGTCAGGGACGTCGATTTCGTCTTCAGCGACCAATTGCTCAAAAGTTACGCGCGGTCGATACGATTCGTCCTGAACATCTAGCGCAACTGCAAGTGGATCATTCTGTGGAATTGGGTCTGCCACACCATTGAGAGAGGCCGCATCAATGCTAGGCATCGAAACCTTCTTAGGGGCGCCGCCATCAAAACCAGCAGCAATTACTGTGATCCTAACTTCGTCTCCGAGAGCATCGTCAATTGTTGTTCCGAAAATAATCTTTGCATCGGGGTGTGCGGCTGCTTGAACTAATTCACAAGCCTCATTAATTTCGAACAGTCCTAGGTCCGAACCTCCAGCGACCGAAAGCAGAACGCCCATCGCCCCATCAATCGAGGCTTCAAGGAGTGGACTTGAAATCGCCAATTCGGCAGCGCGCACAGCGCGATTCTCGCCCCGCGCCGAACCAATTCCCATCAGGGCAGAACCCGCATCGGTCATGATGCTCTTCACATCTGCAAAATCAAGATTTATCAATCCAGGCTGAGTAATGATTTCGGTAATCCCTTGGACTCCAGAAAGTAGGACTTGATCTGCACTCTTAAATGCCTCAACGGCAGTAATGGAGCGATCCGAAATTGCCAACAGCCGATCATTTGGAATCACAATGAGAGTATCGACCTCTGCTCGCAGTTCATCGATTCCTTCGTCAGCCTGCTTCGCGCGCACTTTGCCTTCAAAAGAAAATGGACGTGTTACGACGCCAATTGTTAGCGCACCCAACTCGCGCGCAATTTTTGCAACAATAGGGGCGCCACCTGTTCCAGTTCCGCCACCTTCACCTGCGGTAACGAAAACCATGTCGGCGCCACGTAGAGCTTCTTCAATATCATCAACGTGATCGAGAACCGCTTCGCGTCCACGCTCTGGCGATGCTCCCGCGCCTAAACCTTTTGTAGATTTACGGCCAATATCGAGTTTCACATCCGCGTCACTCATTAAGAGATGCTGTGCGTCTGTATTGATCGCGATAAATTCAACGCCCTTAAGACCAACATCAATCATGCGATTAATTGCATTGACTCCACCACCACCGATGCCAACAACTTTTATAACAGCCAAGTAATTCTGGGGCGAAGCCACGATTGTTCCTCCTCATGAACCGTAAACCTCAACTTGAGAATTACCGTTCGTTTATTGTGTTAGCAAACGTAGGGCGATGTGCGTTACTGCGCAATCACCGACACGACTTGTTCGTGTCACTTCACAATTGGCGCATGAGGCGCAGAAACATCGACACGAGAAATCTTTTTGTTCTCGGCCAGTGCAATAAGGGAGTAATAGACGCGACTTTTTAGATCGCTATCTGAAGAGTCTCCCCAAATAATCGTGATAGATCGTGGCGGCGTAAAAGTATTTTCGGTAACTACTAATCGCGCGGAGTGGTTTCCGACTGTTGTCATCGTGACAAGAGAAGCTCGCAATTTTTGAGGTAAACCGACGATGAGCTTCGCGGCAAACAACTGCGCGACAGAGGAAGGGGCAATAACTGATGGTAGACCTTGACTCGAATATCCCGGCAAATCAAAAATCTTGCCAGTGTCGTCTATCAACTTCGAACCGATGACCGCTACCGGATCACGGATCCAAACATGGACTGTTACAACGCCGTTCAACCAGTTTGCACTGACTCCAGATCTTGCCAGCCAAGGAAAACTTTCAAGGGTCGAATTCAATTGCTTGGAATCCATGCGGGCAAGTTTCTCGCCGATGGGAATGCTGTTTTTTATGAGTAAAGTTTCTGATGCCGAAGGAGCGCCTAATACAACGACATTCTTTACAGAGAAGAAATTGGACCAGCCCAAAAGGTATGCCGCTCCGACAAGGAGCGTGATGCTAATCAGGATCACCCATCGACGTCGTCGACTGTTTTTGAGGGGAACTTCACTCATGAATTTAGTTGAAATTTCTTTGACAATACCTCAACTATCACCGGAGCGAGTGAACTGACATCCCCTGCTCCGAGAGTCAAAATTACATCACCGGGTTTTGCTACAGCAACAACTTCTTCAATGGCGGTGAGGAAATTTGGTTCAAACTTTCCGCGCTTCATCGCCGTCGAAATCGTCAACCCACTTACACCAGGTATTGGTTTTTCGCTTGAACCATAGACTTCCAACACCCAACATTGATCGGCCAAATCAAGCGTTCGTGAAAACTCTTTTGCGAAGGCGCGTGTTCGCGAATACCTGTGCGGCTGAAATATGACCAATACGCGACCGTCACTCGCGTAACGAGAGGCCGTCCGTATAGTGGCCTCGATTTCTGTGGGATGGTGTCCGTAATCATCTATAACTCGAATACCGTGCACTTGACCTTTGAGTTCAAAACGTCGCCCAGTACCGCGAAATATAGATAGCCCTTCCAGCAACTGAGCCGTCGGAAGCCCTAAAAGTAGTCCGGCAGTCAAGGCAGCGGCTGCGTTCAATAGATTGTGATGACCTGGCACGTGCATTCATCTATGGACACGCCATAGGAAATAGTTGTGCAATGCGTCACCGTAGCTCCCAATGAGGCAGCTCCAGGGTCATCTTCGCAATAAACCATAAAACCCTCGTCGGAGATGGTCTGGGCAAAATCGGCGAATGCTTCGTGAACTAATTCTGGAGTCGCAAAGTGATCCACGTGGTCGTGCTCAATGTTCGTAATGATCGCCCCATAGGGATGGTATTCAACAAAAGAGCCGTCTGACTCATCTGCCTCTGCGATAAAAAAATCACCTGTCCCCTTGTGAGCATTAGCGCCAGAACTTTTGAGGACTCCTCCGATGGCAAACGAGGGATCTTCTCCACAACTTTGAAGGGCCACCGTTAACATTGAGGTTGTAGTGGTTTTCCCATGAGTACCCGCTACGGCCACGCTTCTGGATTCAGACATCAAGATCGCAAGAGCTTGAGCCCTAGACAAGACTGGAATTTGCAATTCAATTGCTTTCTGCATTTCTGGATTATCAACCGAGATCGCACTCGAATAAACCAAGAAATCAGCGCCCACCACATGGTCGCTTTCATGCCCAACAAATATTGAAATGCCAATTACCCGAAGCCCCGACAGTACAGATGAATCTTTGGAATCCGAACCGGAAACCGATATTCCTTGCGACGCCATGATTCGAGCTATTCCACTCATTCCGGCTCCACCTATACCAATCAGGTGAACTCGTTTTCCAAGGAGGTCTGGAAGTGAAAACTTCATCGGCGCTTCCCCCTTATAACTTCTTCGATCAGAACCACAATATCCTCAACGGCGTGCAAATCTGAATCCAATCCGGCATCCGAAACTCGAGAACTAGATGCAATAAGTTCATCAAGTTGAGAACTTAGCCATTCAGCCGTGAACTCTTTCTGATCTACCACTCTCGCCCGACCTGCTCCTACGAGAAAGTCCGCATTTCTGGCTTGTTCACCATTGCCGATTGGTAAGGGAAGGAAAAGCGCGTACTTGCCTAGCGTTGCAAATTCAGCACACGTCACAGCACCGCTTCTCGCTATAAGAATATCGGCGGCCAAGTAAGCGGTGGCCATATCGGAAATGTAGGGCACCGGCTGATATCCCTCAGAACTCGCGGGAAGAATATTTTTAGCGCCCACCGAATGCATAACCTGAATTCCCCGAAGTCGAAATTCCGGTAACGCCTTTTCAATTTCTGAATTTATGAACACTGAACCTTGTGAACCACCCATAATGAGGACTGTGGGCGACCCTAAACGCCAATTCAATTGAGTCTTCGCCTTTTCTCGTGCCTTTCTCCAATCCAGTGCCGAATTCTTAGCAGCAGAAAGAATTGAAGCTCTAAGTGGAATTCCCGTAATCCGAGCACGCGAAAAACGTCCTCGCTTAATTGCATGTCCGCAAGCCAGATTTGAAGTCAATAGAGATCCCAAAATGTTTGCCCAGCCAACTTTTGCGTTGGCTTCATGTATCACGATTGGAATTCTCTTTGTCCAGGCCGCAACGTACATTGGGGCAGACACATATCCACCAAAGCCGACAACGACATCGGCTCCATGAATTTGACTTCGCGCTGCCTTCACCGCGTTCCACAAGTCCAGAGGAAAACTCAGGGCGTCAAAAGAAAAACTGCGGGGTGCCACTACACGTGGAATTGGCTTTAATTCAAAGCCCGCTTGAGGAACCAACAGGCTTTCGAGTCCATCTTCAACGCCAATGAATATTTCCCGATCCATGGGGTACCGAGACTTCCACTCCGTTGCGACGGCTATTGCAGGTTCGACATGTCCTGCCGTTCCTCCGCCAGCAAAGACAAGAGTGCGTGAAAATTCCGCTTTCACTTCTTGCCGCCCCTGTGAAGAATTCCCTTGCGTCGATTTGCTAAAGCCGGATCACGAAGCGCAGCGCCTACAACAAATCCGATAGCCAGATAAATTGAAATGAGAGAAGAGCCTCCATAGGAGAGAAGTGGCAAAGTCACACCCACCACTGGCAACACGCTTGTTGCGGAACCAACATTAAGAATGAGTTGCACCGAAATCCAACACCCAATTCCAGCACAAGCAAATCTCGTCATTGGATCGGCGGCTCGAATAGCGATTCGAAAAGTCGCGAGAATTAAGGCTGCGAATAAACCGAGCACCACTAATGTTCCAATAAGACCTAACTCTTCTCCGATAACGGAGAAGATAAAGTCCGTATGAGCTTCCGCGAGATTGCCCCATTTCTGCCGACTGGCACCAAGACCAACTCCAAATAACCCGCCACTAGCCAATCCCATGATGCTATGTGCCGGCTGCCATCCAGAAAGTTTGTAAAACTCAGGCGAAAATGGATGAAGAACGGCGAGAAATCTACGCATACGATTGGGGGCGGTCACGACAAGAGCGCCAACCAATCCCATCGCTGCCAATGACATCCATCCTAAAACCCTCAAGTGGATTCCCGAAACGAATAGAAGTCCGATCAAGATTGCCGCAAAAATCGCCGCATTTCCCAAGTCATTTCCTGCCATCACCAAAATCATAACTATGGCAAAACCGGGCAGTAAAACCGAAACGACATTCGAAATTGGATGTCCAGCTTTTTCTTGTTTCGCCAACATCGATGCTGCCCACAGAATCATAAAGAATTTAGCAAATTCACTAGGCTGAAACACAATTGGGCCAAATCCAATCCAGTTTCGATTCCCGTTAACCGAATTGCCCATTCCAGGTATTTGAAGAAGGCCCAAAAGTAGAATCGAACCCAAAAGAGAAAAGCGTGCCAACAGTCGCCATGCGTTAAGAGGCACCCGGGCGGCTAGAAATCCAAGCGGTGCGGCAACCAAAAGAAAAATGAATTGTCGAAGGACAATCGAAAAGGATGAGCCGCTAGTTTCGAGAGAATGAATTGAAGAAGCGGAAAGCACCATCACGAGCCCCAGGCCTGTGAGAGCCGATGTCGAACCAAGAAGTAAATAGTAAGCACTCGATGGTTGTGAGAGAAAACTTTTCCTTGTCATCGCGCCCCAGCGATTTTTAGCACAGCATCGCGGAATTGATCTCCCCTATCCGCGTATGAAACGAACTGGTCCATGGATGCGCAGGCGGGTGCTAAAAGTACGGTGTCACCCGCGCGTGAAATTTCATTAGCCGCCGCCACGACTTGTTCCATCAAGGAACCAGATCCATCAGCCTGTCGGTCAACCAGTATCACTGGAACCCCTGGGGCAAATTTCGATAAAGCCTGAGCGATAATGTCTCGATCTTGCCCAATTAAAAGCGCAGTTTTAATTCTATTTCCTCCGCGAATGATCAAGTCATCCATTTTTGCGCCCTTAGCTAATCCCCCAGCGATCCAAATGATTGAATGGAAAGCGGACACCGAAGCAAGTGCAGCATGCGGGTTCGTCGCTTTCGAGTCATTGATCCATTTCACATTGCCCAGGTCGAGAACAGTTTCGATGCGATGGCGACCAGGGCGAAAATTGCGGATAGCAGCTCGAATACTCGCGTGATCTGCCCCAACTGAAAGGGCCAGTGCTGCTGCCGCTAAAGAATTAAGAATCGAGTGTGGGGCAAAAGGAACTATTTCACCGAGTTCAGCCAGAACTTCGGCCTCATCAGGATCAGATACGAATGCCCTGTCCACCATCAAATCCTCAACGACACCAATTTCACCCCCGCGCGGAGACCCCAGTGTGAAGAAAATTTTACGGCCGTGCCAATCTTGCGTGCTTTCAACGACAACAGCATCATCTGCACTTAATACGGCCATCTCGGTTCTTTCCAAGATCCTGAGTTTTGCATTCACGTAATTCTGAAAACTTCCGTGCCAGTCCGAATGATCATCTGCAATGTTAAGAATTGCGGACGCTGAAAACTCTGGCAGATCGCTCCACTGCAACTGAAATGACGATAGCTCAACCACCAGCACTTCGAATTTCTTCTCGTCCAAGACTGCATCGATAACTGCCTCGCCTAGATTCCCGCACGCGGCAACGTTCTTGCCGGCGCGTTTAAGCATGGCTGTCACCATTTCCACAGTTGTGGTCTTTCCATTGGTGCCTGTTACCGCTACCCACTTCTGTTGTGGATTCAATTTCAGTTTTATCGTCCACGCCAAATCTATTTCACTAACCAGAGCCACTCCCGCAGCGCGCAAATCCTCAAGAAAAGGGTGATCTTGTCGCCAGCCAGGAGAAACTACGGCAAAGTCCCACGATTTCCTACGTGCTTCATCGAGTGAGATGAGATCCTTTCCGTCAATTTTACGTTCATCAACTGTTGTGCAAATGGCACCAAGACTTTCGAGGCAACGATTAACTGCCGATCCAGTGACACCGCCGCCAACAACTAAGACACGCTTTCCAGCGAACACGACTATCTCGCAACCCATTGGGCGTAGAACAGTCCCAGTCCCAAGGCCACCGATAGACCAGCAATAATCCAGAATCTCAAAACAATTGTCACTTCTCCCCAACCGCTCAATTCAAAGTGATGTTGAAGCGGTGCCATTTTGAAGACTCGCTTGCCCCCACTCAATTTAAAGTACAGACGTTGAATAATTACCGAAAAAGTAATGATGACAAAAAGACCACCGAGCGGCACTAGAAGTAACTGAATACGCAAAGTCGCAGCCATTCCTGCTAATGCTCCACCAAGTGCAAGTGAGCCAGTGTCTCCCATAAATATCTTTGCGGGCGAGGCATTCCACCAAAGAAATCCAGTGCAGGCACCTGCAAAGGATGCGGCCAATACCGCGATGTCCAATGGATCCCTAACCTGATAACAACTAATTCCCGGAGTGACCGCGCAACCCTCTCCGAACTCCCACACTCCGATCAAAATAAACGAAAGAAATGTCATAACACTGGCACCCGTTGCTAGCCCATCAAGACCATCAGTGAGATTGACGCCATTGCTAGTTGCAGTAACCATCAAGATAATCCAGAGAACGACAACCACGGCGCCCAATTTCAGTGATGTGTCGCGCACCGTTGAAAGGTAAAGCGAAACTGGCGTAAATCCGTCCTTGTCTGGAAAGTGAATTGCAAGTGCCCCGAAGATTGCCGCGCAAAGGGTTTGTCCAAATATCTTCTGTTTTCCAGTGAGTCCAAGTGATTGCTGGCGCGACACCTTGAGCCAATCATCCATAAAGCCAACGAAGCCAAGACTAAAAATAAGCCCGAGAACCAACATTGCCGAAATACTGATCGCAACCTGAGTTATCGCGTGGCTTAATAGGAACCCAGTAAGGCCAGCGAAAATTATTATTACTCCTCCCATGGTGGGAGTCCCGCGCTTTGTATGGTGGCTGCTTGGACCATCGTCTCGAATTATTTGCCCATATCCGCGCCGAGCGAGCAATCGAATAAGAAATGGAGTGCCGAAAAGACTTACGAAAAGCGCGACCGCTCCGGATATGAGGATCTCTCTCATTCTTCACCGCCCGCCTTCTCTTCTTTTTCATTTTTCTCACGCCACCGATTTAACAACTCTAGAGCCACCACCTCTAATTTTTCTGCACGGGAAGCCTTAACTAAAATCACGTCGCCATGCGAGAAATGAGCAGCTAAATTCATCGCTTGATCCTTGGAATCCAATTTATGCACGCTCGTGGGACTACCTGTAGCAATTTCCAGTCCAAACTCCGGTGCATCAATTAGGACTAAGTGATCTATTCCCAGATCTTCGGCCTCTTTACCCACGCTCGCATGTTTGGCAGTGCTCGATTCACCCAATTCATGCATTCTTCCAAGAAAGGCCCACGACTGACCGCCACGTTCTTGGGCAAAAAGCGCGAGTGTTTTTAGGGCGCTGAGCATGGATTCCGGATTCGCATTGTAAGAGTCATTGATAAGAAGCAGATTAGCCTCTTCGTGAATTTCCATTCTCCACTTGCTTGTGATTTCAGCCGTCGACAATCCGACCGCGATTACGTCCGTGGAAATTTTTAAAACAGTGCATACAGCAGCTGCGGCGAGTGCATTAGGAACCTGATGGGCGCCGACCAAACGTAAAGCAACAGAAGAGCGCCCCTCTCTTGTCACCAAATCAAAGTGCGCGCGTCCCTCTCGTACATCGATATCTGTCGCCCTGATGTCAACGTCGTGGCCTTCACCGAAAGTAATCGTCTTGATGGGTAGAGATTTTGTCATGTGAGGAGTGAATTCATCGTAGGTGCCTAAAATAGCAACACCGTCCTTTGCCAGATTTAGAACCAATTCCGCTTTGGCCAAGGCGATCTTTTCGCGAGACCCAAATTCACCAACGTGCGCATTCCCAACGCAAAGTACAACTCCAATGTTGGGTTGAGCAATATCGCACAGTGCCGCAATGTCTCCTTGGTGACGCGCTCCCATCTCAAGGACGCAGTATTTTGTCGAAGTTAGGCACCTCATAAGTGTTATTGGAAGCCCAAGTTCGTTGTTGAAGGAAGCTTCGGTCGCAATAGTTTCGCCGTCTAATCTCAGAATCGCCGACAATAGATCTTTAGTAGTGGTCTTGCCTTGCGATCCGGTAATACCAATGACAATGAGCGAGGGAAGTTGAGAACGGACGTACTTCGCAAGTGTCCCAGTAGCTGCAACCACATCATCTACGACTATGCACGGCACATCGAGTCTTCGCGATGCTAAGACAAGCACGGCACCGTTTGCAATGGCGTCGCTCGCAAAATTATGACCATCGGCAAATTCCCCTTTGAGGGCAAGGAAGAGGGATCCAGGTACGACCGTCCTTGAATCGAATGATGGTGGTTGACAAACAATTATTTCCCTAGAACCAAAAAGCTGACCTCCAGTTATTTCGGCGATCTCCGCCGCCGAAATAGAAATCATGCTTCTGTTTCAATCGCTTGAGCGAGAATTTTTCTATCGTCAAATGGAAAAATCTGAGCGTTGATTTCTTGCCCCACTTCGTGTCCCTTTCCAAGAACGATAACCAAATCCCCTGTTTGCGCCAACGTCACTGCATATTTGATCGCATCTAATCGATCCACAATAATTTTACTCGGATCTTGGATTGGTAATTCATATGTCATTGATTCAAGAATTGACATCGGATCTTCCGAACGTGGATTGTCACTGGTGAATACGGCGACATGGCTACCGAAAAGTAGAGCAGTGCCCATCAAAATTCTCTTAGATGCATCCCTGTCACCCCCGCAACCAAGGACAGCTATGACTCGTCCAGACGTCATTTCCTTACAGGTTGCCAATACTCGCGAAACCGCATCCGGGGTATGGGCATAATCGACAAAGGCAAGATAATCCTGACCCATATCAATCGCCTCTAAACGTCCCTGTGCGCCCGTAAGTGAGGGCAGCAATCTGGATATCTCTAGAGGGTCAATCCCGCTCTCGAAGGCGATGGCGATTGCCATCAGTGAATTATCCAAATTGAATTCGCCATGTAAAGGCAGAAATCCTTCAATAAGAATTCCTCCCACACCCACGACTGAAACTTCCATTCCTCGTGGCTCATTGCGAACAGATTGGAAATACCAGTCCGCCCTAGAATTTGATCTCGACAAACGTATAACGGGCAACTCGGTTTCGTTCGCCAGCCGTGATCCAAAAGGATCATCTATGTTTATAAAGGCTTTGTCGGCGAATTCAAAAGAAAAAAGTTTGGCTTTCGCTTGGAAATAGTCTTCCATAGTCCGGTGAAAGTCTAAATGATCCTGAGTCAGGTTAGTGAAAGCGACTGCTGAAAAATGAGAGCCTCTGACTCGTTCCAGGACAAGGGCGTGACTTGAAACTTCCATTACAAAATTCGTGACTCCTTGAGATCGCATTTCGAAGGCTAATCTTTGCATGTCACTACTCTCAGGCGTAGTTCGTTTGCTCATTCGAACCGTTTGGCCAATACGCGTTTCCACAGTACCAATCAGTCCGACATTACGTTTGGCACCGCTCCATAATTGCTGCAATAAAGTCGTAGTGGTTGTTTTTCCATTTGTCCCGGTAACGCCAACGCTGTACATACTCCTGAAGGGTTCTTGATAAAACCAAGCGCTCACCATACCTGCGACTTTGCGAGGATCAGTTACAACGAAGGTAGGCAATCCGGAATTCATCTTCGCGCCAACTTCATCAGTGAGTATTGCCCTAGCTCCACGATTCTTAGCGTCCAGCGAGAATATCGATCCGTGTACGTTCGCTCCTGGAAGGGCAAAAAATAAATCTCCATCCGTCACTGCGGTGCTCGCATGGGTCACCCCGGAAATTTCAACCTGGCTATCGCCTGGCAAGTTCTCCACTGGGTAGCCAAGAAATTGGCATAGCTGGGCAATATCTTTGGTAGGGGGAAATGGAGTGAGCATCGCTAATTCTTAACGGTAGTTTTCGCTATGGTCGCCGCATTTGCCCGCACTAACTCCGACTGATTCAAAGGGTACGCTTTAACGGGTGTTGAAGTCGGAGCTACATGACGAGATTGAAGCACGAATGACATAACTTTTTTGAAAACAGGAGCGCCTAATGTTCCTCCCCAGTGAATTCCTTGTGGGCCTTGAATCGTCACGCTGATTACATAACGAGGAGCGTCCGCAGGTGCAAAGCCAATAAATGAAGCCGTGTAACCCTTATAGCAATGGCACTTGTCATCAACACGTTGCGCTGTACCAGTCTTACCAGCAACCCTGTAGCCAGGTATGGCTGCTTCCGGGGCTGTCCCTTGAGCAGACACAACGCTTTCCATCATCAACCTCAATTTCACGGCCGTCTCTGAACTTATAACTTGAACGCTGTCCCTCTTGGGAGATGGAGTAAAGCGACCATTGCTATCACTTGTACCAGCGATAACGGTCGGCGAAACTCTGACACCGTTATTTGCGACAGTAGCAAAGATACTTGTCGCTTGCATTGCCGTTAGTGAATAGCCCTGTCCAAATGCCACCGTTGGTGCGGTCGTTCCGCTCCAATCTGAAACATTTGGTAGAACTCCACGAGATTCCCCTGGAAGACCAGACCCGGTCGCGCTTCCAACTCCGAATTTTGTTAGATACGAATAGAGCACTTGATTGCTCAAGGTTTGGCCAACTTTTATGGCTCCTGTATTGCTTGAGATCGCCAAAATTCCTGACGTCGTCAAAATCTGAGTGGGATGTTTTTCGTGATCATGGAAAGTTGTACGAGCGACCTTGAGTGCGTAGGGAACGGTGAAGAGTGAAGTCGGAGTGACTTTACCTTCTTCAATTGCTGCAGCCATGGTCATAACTTTGCCTGTTGATCCTGGTTCATAAACATCTTGCACCGAGGGATTGCGCATCAAACTCAGCGCTACATCTTTCGTGTTATTCGGATCAAATGTTGGGGCTGTTGCGTGAGCCAAAATTTCACCTGTCTTGGGATCCATTACTATCACGGTTCCGCTGATTGCCTTGGATTTCTTTACAGCCTCAGATATCGCCTGCGATGCGACCCATTGTACGTCGCGATCGATGGTGAGGCGTACGGTTGTTCCCGTCTTAGCCGTGATGAGTTCCTGCTGCGAACCTGGAATTTCGGCTCTATATCCGTTTGCGTAACTATATTTTCCTTCAGTTCCTGCGATCGTTGAATTCATACTTGATTCAAGACCTGCCGCACCCACGCCGGCTTGATTCACGAATCCGAGCAATGACGCGATGAGATTTCCCGATGGGTATTCTCGGACATACCCACGTTCGGAATAAAAACCAAATATCTTCTTAACCGAGTTGGCTCGACTCAAGGAGCCGTTGTAGGAAGCAAAAGCGCTTTTCAATGAAATCCACTGGGCTGGAGTGACGTTTCGGGCGACTAAACTCCAGCGTCGCTTTCCAGTAACTTGAGTCTGAATCTCTGCTTTCGCCATGTGAAGAATCGGCGACGCTATTTGGGCAAATCGAACTGGATCTTTTATCAAAGTTTGATCGACAACGACATTTACCGCTGCCACGCTTCGTGCGAACTCAATGCCATTCACATCGGTGATCGCGCCTCGCTGCGCTGGAGCTGACGAAATTATCAACATTTCTTGCGACGCCATTGCTGAGTATGTACGTGCTTGCGCGCCCTGAATATCGGCTAAACGAAGTCCAAGTACCCCGATGAGCGTCAGAACAATTAGGGATAGGTATCCGATGCGACTTCGAGAAAGTAGAAAATTAGCCATTCTTGATTACTGACTTCTCCGACGTAGGTGGCGGGGCAATAGAAAGGAATCGAGGGCTTTGGGATTCGACCATTCCTGCTTTGATCGCCTCTGCTGCCAAAACTTCGGGCGAAGATGCCCTTGCAATCTGCTTCATAACGGCATCGCGCTGGTCGCTTAAGGTCATGACTTGAGCTTGCATTTTATGGAGCTCAAAAGCATCCTGGGCCAGCAATGTGTTGATCGCTAAAAGAAGTAATAAACCAACCGCACCAACGAGTGATAGAAATACAGCAAATACCCGACGATCAGCAGTTTCTCCGTTTGCGAAATTTGGAACAAGTTGCAAAACCGCTCGAGTTGAAGTTCGCGAATCAACCTTTCTTGATCGTGAGTCAACGGGAGCAAGTAGTGGCATTGCCATTATGCGGCCACTCTTTCAACTCCACGAAGGCGCACGGATTGGGAGCGAGAATTGGTTTCAATCTCTTGCTCAGAGGCGAGCTCACTCCCCTTTACAATCATTACAAATTTTGCCGCGTATTGCGGAAGATCGACGGGGATCTCCCTTGGAGTACGCGATGTCGTAATATCCATAAAAATCTGCTTTACGATGCGGTCTTCAAGTGATTGAAATGACATAACAACTAGGCGACCTCCGACTTTGAGTGCGGAAAGTGCATCTGGAAGGGCTCTTGTCAGCGCCCCAAGTTCGTCATTTACAGCAATACGCAAGGCTTGGAAAGTGCGCTTGGCTGGATTTCCGCCCGTCCTTCGAGTGGCTGCGGGAATGCTTGCCTTAACCAACTCGGCAAGTTGGACAGTGGAGTTCATCGGAGAAATTTCTCGTTGGCGCAGAATTGAATCTACAATTCGAGGTGCAAATTTTTCGTCACCATATTTACGCAAGATCGAAATTAATTCATCTCGACTGCCCGAATTCACGAGTTCGGCCGCAGTAATTCCTTGGCTTCGATCCATTCGCATGTCGAGCGGGGCGTCCAGAAAGTATGAAAAACCTCTCTCATTCTGATCGATCTGCATAGAAGATATGCCCAGATCAAAAAGTATTCCGTCGACTTTCGTGTAACCAAGATCTGCTATCGAGTTGAGTATTTCGTCATATACGCAATGCACACTTATAAATCGATCCTGAAATATCTCGAGGCGAGAAGAGGCCTTCGTGATCGCTTCTTGATCTCTATCCAATCCGATAACGACTAACTGAGGATATTTTTTAAGCAAGGCTTCCGTGTGCCCACCGAGTCCCAATGTTGCATCGATGACAACGGGATTTTTAGATCGCTCGATTGCAGGTGAGAGAAGTTCGACGCAACGATCGCGCATTACTGAAATATGTTCCACTTCTCCCCCAATCTGATGCCTAATTTCGAACTTTCATTTCTTACTTATTAACTTCCTTGAGAGCTTCTCTCCTCTGGTCACCGCCGGCCGACGGAACTTTGCGATATCGGCGCCGGGGAAGGGGCGCCGATATATTTGGTCGGCGGTGGCCACAAGAGAGAGGCCTACAAGGCCACTAGAACAATCCGGGAAACACCTCCTCTGAAACTTCAGCGAATCCGTTTTCGCGATCTGTTAGATATTCATTCCAAGAAGCTGCATCCCAAATTTCGACGCGTGTATTTGCGCCAATAACCACGCAATCCTTTGTTAGTCCCGCATACGTGCGAAGCCCCTGTGGGATCGTGATTCGACCTTGACGGTCTGGAATTTCATCGTGAGCGCCGGCAAACATCACGCGCATGTAGTCGCGGGCGGATTTGGATGTAACAGGCGCCTGTCGCAAGCTCTCGGTAATCGTTGCAAATTCGGCGGCGGGAAAACCATAAAGACATCGCTCTTGGCCCTTGGTAATAACTAAACCACTGGCTAATTCATCGCGGAATTTGGCAGGAAGGATGAGGCGGCCCTTGTCATCAAGGCGCGGTTCGTGGGTACCGAGAAACATTTCTTTCTGGCCCCCTTCCCCAGGTTCCAGCTAACTAGTTCCCCACTTTACTCCATTTCTCTCCATTTTCAACCACCTATCCCCATTATTTTCCCTTTTACGCCCTTTTTTTGGAAAAAAAATGGCCCTCCATTGTGGAGGGCCCAAGGTTCACGTCTATTTACTGATCGAAATTTCTACGCTCCCAACGATCTTCAAGTCTGGAATTTAGCTTTCCTTTTCCACTCTTCTTGCCCTTGGGCGCGCGCAAAGCGCTTACTCCCGAGAGAGCCGAAATAGCCAAAATCACTCCAGTGAGGGCGATGACAAAACCTAAGATTCCTACCGGCGTTAATTTCGTAATAAGGCCGCCAAATATCGTGGCTAGCCCCAATATGGAGAGCCCGACGCCTGCAAGAACGCGGTTTCTGCCCGGATAAAGGCGGGTGCCTGTCAAAGTTGAAACGAGTCGCGGATCATCCGCAGAGAGCGCTTCCTCCATCTGGGCAAGGAGTTTGCGTTCGTGCTCTGAAAGCGCCATACCTTCCCCTCCCCGTATCCGATCTTCAACGTAACGACTAACCAGTAGCCAAACAATAGAACATCTCCCGCGCTAATGCATATTGAAAACTATGCCTACTTTTCACGTTCGGGGCGGATTAAACGTCCCGGGCGCACGCTTCCTGCGCCAAAACGGGCCTGCGCCTTATCCATTGCACCTTCAGCTTCGCGCCACCCACGCTCACGAGAGCCCAAAATCAGTTGTTCTGGAGCCTGAGACTCAAGATTTTCTAGGCTAACTCCCACCAAGCGAAGTCGAACGCGTTCATGCTTAAGAGCTAAGTAAAGGCTCTTCACAACCTCGTATGTGTCATGTGCACTATCAATTGCCAAAGGAAGAGTTCGAGAACGATTAATAGTTGTGAAATCTGCAAATCGAACTTTTATCGAAATGGTTTTCGCAAAGAGAGAGCGTTCGCGTAAACGCGCAGTCGCTTTTTCTGTAAGCCTTAAAAACTCTTTCAAGATCATCTCCGGATCATCTATATCCTGACCGAAAGTTTCAGCAGCGCTAATACTTTTCTCTGGCTCACTTGTTACTACATCTCTGTAATCGCGTCCCCATGCGAGTTCGAAAATTGCTGCGCCACTTGCATCACCAAGAGCCCGCATTAAAGTTGTGCGTGGCGTATTAGCGATATCTTCCACGGTCCGCAGCCCCAACCTTTCTAGCGCTTCTGTCGTCTTTGGTCCAACTCCCCAAATGGCAGACACCGGTAGCGGGTGAAGAAAATTGAGAATTCGATCAGCAGGAATTTCTAGCATTCCATTCGGCTTACATCTGTCTGAAGCTAATTTTGCAATAAATTTTGAAGGAGCAATTCCGACAGAACATGTTATGCCTTCTTGCTTCTCCACCTTTGCACGAATTGCGACACCAATCTGGCGCCCAGTCCCAAGAAGTTTGCGCGAGCCCGTGACATCGAGAAAAGCTTCATCGACAGAAATTGGTTCGACGTGCGGAGTGAATTCTCGAAATATCTCCATGATGCGAGCCGATATTTCACCGTAGCGCCCGTGCATGGGTGGGACGAAAATTGCTTTCGGAGCAAGCCTTTGTGCTTTACCCACGGGCATTGCCGCACGAATTCCATAAGTTCTCGCTAAGTAGTTTGCCGAAAGCACCACTCCCCGCGCACCAGCACCAACGACCACGGCTTTGCCTTTAAGGGATGGATCATCACGCTCCGCCACTGATGCGAAGAATGCATCCATGTCTACATGCAAGATAGTGGCGGCGGTCATACAACGAGCGTACTTCTACTTTGTGTGTACTTTTCGTAAGCGGCACGCAATTCCCATGCCCCAGTAGCGCGTATTGAAACTCCACGTGGCCCAGTCCGTCGCACCTCTCCTCGTACGAGGAAGAGCCATGAATGAAAAAGGACATCCGCATAGTTCTGCTGGGCGTCAGTAAAAAAAGTTGCGTCGTTGCAGCCATATCCATCATCCAAAGTAAGGAAAATGACGCGTCTGCCCGAACGCACTGGAGGAGTCTGGAGAGCAACTTTTACCCCAGCCACTAGAACAGATGAGCCTGACCGCTGAGCAAGTAAATCCGAAGATTTAACGGCACCAATCTCGTTAAGGAATTCGGCATAAAATTCCAAGAGATGGTGAGAAACATCCATTCCCAAATGATCGATCTCATAACGCACTTTTTCACTTGCATCTAAATCTGGTAAACCACTTGAAATAAGCGCTGGAGGAATGAAACCAAAATTCAATTGCGATCCACCCAAAGAACTATGACCAGGTGAGCGATGAAGATCATTTAAGTGCAAGAGCAAATCACGCCGATTAATCCCCTCAAGATTCTTTCCTTCTGAGTGATCGGAGTCGATGGAATGAACTACATCAAATGCCCCAACAAGGATCAATCTCTCTGTTGTAGGAAAGGATGCGCCTGACCGAGAGTAAAAGTCAGCCAGATCTAAATAAGGTTGGCCGTGAATAATTGATTCGACTTCTTGGCTACTTATTCCATCTAAATCAGTGAAAGACATTCGGATTGCGTATCCTCGTGCATCTGGCATGACAAGCACTCTTCCCGTACTCGCTCCATCAATAACGGCAACTGGCTGGCGGCCACTTCCAGGATTTACACGTTCAACTCGGTAGGAAGAACTTGATCGATTGATATCTAAGGGAGCAATTGTGATTCCTAATTGACGTGCATCATCAAGAATTAGCCTCTTTGGATACATACCCGGATCATGAGTAAGAACTCCAGCAATAAAAGCGGCTGGGTGATGTGCCTTAAGCCATGCTGATTGATATGTTGGAAGAGCAAAGGCCGCAGCATGTGCTTTACAGAAACCAAAAGAGGCAAAGGCGCGCAGAACCTCCCACATTGCAGCCACTGTAGGTAGGTCATAGCCACGCGCGAGTGCGGTCGGATAAAACCAATCACAGACCTCTTGCTGTCCTTCGCGGCTACCTAGCGCTCGACGTCTTTCATCAGCTTGAGCAAGGGTGCAGCCAGTAAGAATGGCAATAATCCAGATTACTTGTTCGTGAAAAACCACAACCCCTTCGGTTTCGCGTAAAACCTCGTAGAGATCCGGATGAATAATTTGCGCAGGGGTCCATCCATGACGAGCGCTAAGAAAAGGGCGAATCATGTCGCTCTTCACTGGTCCGGGGCGGAAAAGTGAGATATCAATAATGAGATCAGTGAATGTTTCAGGCGCTAATTTTCCTACAAGCTCACGTTGGCCTGGGCTTTCGACTTGAAAAATACCTAACGTGCGCGTAGATCTAATAAGGTCAAATGTTGCTTGGTCATCTAACGCGATAGCGTCGATATCAAGTCCCTTACTTTCCAAACGTTCCACCTCTTTTATCGCATATGCAATAGTTGATTGCATACGAACACCCAAAATGTCTAGCTTCAATAATCCAACGGCTTCAACATCATCCCTATCAAATTCCACCATGGGGTAACCGCCGGCATTGACCTGCAATGGAGCACCATCCAAAAAAGCTCCATCAGCAAGGACCACCGCACACGGGCGCATCGCAGGCAATAGTCATCGCCGTCAATGGACTTGTGAGATTCAAACTACGTAATTCTGGAAGGCTAGAAAGTGCCTGAGAGATATTTCGGGCGCGAACATGAGGTAGTGATTTTGCTATGAGATCAATTTCAACAAAGGGAAGACCTAGAGCGGTGCCTGTATCTCGAATGGCGTGCCGCGCACGATAGGTATCCACCATTGCAACTGTGGCACAGCGAGATGTGTTGCCAGGATGACTCCATTTGGAATCTCCATAACGCTTGAAAACAAGATCGTAAATTTCCAGTCGACGAGCTGACTCAACATCGATATCAATATCGGGAAGCGCTCTACGAAGCGGAGAGCAAAATCTCTCCATCAGCAGACCGTGTTTCAAAGGATCGACTCCGGAGATTCCCAACAAATGACAGATAAGTGAACCTGCTCCACTACCCCGCGCTGCTACACGAATACCGCGATCACGTGCCATATCCGTAATATCTGCAACAGTGAGAAAATATGACTCATACCCCAAGGTTGCAACAGTTGCTAACTCATCATCTAAACGTTGGCGCGCTTGTGAAATTGTCGCGCTATCGTGATATCTCCAATTCAGACCAGCCTCAGATCTACTACGTAATAAGGATTGCATCTGTAAGGAGGAATCCGCGCCGACGACATGTGGCTCGGGTAAGTGGATACCGCCTAAACCAATGTCGCGAGTAGGAGAAAGTATCGTGCGCTCGACCCACTCTTGAGTTGTAGCGAGTAATTCATGTGCCGAGCGCTCTCCTGCCGCACGTGCAATTTCATGAGCAATAGCAATCATCTCTTCACCAGATTTGAGAAATGCTTCAGCATTTTTCCTCTCAACATGGCGAGTGTTCAATGGGACTAACTGTCGAGCAGAATCCAAGATATCTGCGACTGGTCCGTCATCTCGATTGAGCATTCGAACAGCGTTAGTCACTACCGCAGAAATTTTGTAATCACGAGCAAAAATCAAGGATCTGGCGGCGTGCGCAGTAGAGCGAGGTCCATCTCCTGCAACTAAATGAGATACACACTCAATTGCATGGTCGGCAAACAATTCGCGAGTTAGGTTGAACCGCTCACTTGCTAAATCTGACCGTCGAAGTGCGATTGCCCCACCTACGGGTGACTCGGGTCCGTGTAGGACTAAAAGATTGCTGCTGTATTCGCTGAAACGTTGTAGAAAATCTAAACTGAGAACGGGGGTCGAACTTCGAATAAGTATTCCATCGCGTGATGTGTATGTATGGAGTGAGGTCAGTAGTCTACAAAGCGAGCGCCATCCACCTTCGCTATGAGCAAGAATGGTGATACGTGGCAATTTCTTTCTGTCTAAATTTTTAGATAAATCTTTTACTGAAGATCCACTCAAATCGATTGCGCAATCGATTCCCATAATTGGCGCAATTCCATAATCGACACAGCTTTGAGCGAATCGAATCGCTCCAGCAAGACCATCACGGTCGGTAAGAGCAAGAGCGGACATTTCAAATTCACTGGCTCGCGCAACAAGATCCTGTGGCATTGTTGTTCCATATTTGAATGAATAGGCGCTACAAACACGCAAGTGCGTAAATTTCGTGAATTTTCCAGCCATGTCGCCAACACCTACAGAACGGTGATGCGCCACGTACCTGTGACCTCATCACGTTCAATTTCGAAAGTCGTCAGCGCTCCGATCGGAGCTGCCTCTACGCGCCAAAGAGCACGAGCGCCATCATCTGGGCGATAGATGCCATCGCTAATCCGATTCCACCATCCACCTGCCTCACACCATCGCGAGAGCACTGTATGGATGCGAAACCGTCTTCCACGAAAAGTGAACTCCACGGGAGTCGAACCATCGGCAAGAACCTCATGAGCTTGGACCTGGCTTACCTGAGCCCGTTTAATGGCAGCGCTAGCAGCAGGAGGCGTCATTTCTGAGGGTTCCTGGCTTGGGGTGTGTAATTCGAACAAAAAAAAAAAAAATAGCCCTCTGGGCTGACAAGAGCAAGCCCACCTCAGATCGTGCTCGGACAGGCCCGGACACGTCTGGCTAGAGTCCTAAGAGGGACGTTTTAGGCGTGATTTGCCCACTTCTTTAGGAAATAGATTTCTTCTGTCGAATAACCCTTGACTGATATCCAGAGAAGATAAACATCAGGGCCGGCAGACCCATGGCAATAGGAAGAGAGGTGAGTTGGGCAATTCCCCCGACAATTGCGGGACCAACAAAGAATGCGGCTAAAGCAATAACACCGATGCGCGCGATTGCAACGGAAGGAGCGATTCCAGGAATTGCACTTGCCGCCAAAATATATGCAGGGAAAATCGGTCCCATTCCAAGTCCGGCGATAAAGAATCCAACATCAACAACTATCAAAGAAATCGCATGGGAGTAAGACGACAGTGGAACGGCGATCGCGATAGAAAGTCCTAACGCTGATCCACCGATATATCCTCCCAATTTCACCGTCCGTGATGGTCCGAGTCGATCAAGAGTGCGATCTCCTAGGAAGCGACTGATAATCATCGCCAGAGCAAACGAGGCAAAAGCGGAGGCATTGAGTCCTTTGCCAATTCCCATATGGTCACGCAGCAAAATTGCGCTCCAGTCCCCCGTCGAACCTTCCGCGATAAGTCCACCGAAAAGACCCAACCCTATAGCCCACAGCGGCAAAACGGAATGACCAAAGAGAGGGATCTTCGCTTTTGCTTCCTCGTCAGCTGCCGCATGATTATCTTGCTCGGCGTTAAGCAGCGCTCTCACGGCAGGAATAAAAAGGAAAAATGAAACGATTCCGATAGTGACTAAATTGAATCGAGGAGATGTGTGCTTTGCAATTGCGCCACCAATAAGAGCAGTTATAAATGCACCTAGGCTCCAGAGAGCGTGAAGTGTAGAAAGCCAACGCCTCCCAAGTATCTTCTCTACTTCAACCGCTTGAGAATTCGTTGCTATATCCAAACTTGCGTAACCAAGACCCATAAAAAAGAGCGCCATGAAAAGTTGTGGGGCATTCTCAGCGACACCCATACCCATCAAACCCAACGGCATGAAGATCGCCGCGATGATTGACACTTTTCGCGCTCCGTGTGCGTGCACTAATCGACCGGTTAATTGTGCCCCGACCAAAGAACCCATCGTGCTTCCCATGAGCAGAAGGCCAAATTGTCCATTACTAAGCCCTATAGCATCCTTAATTTCAGGGATACGTGGCACCCAGGCCATCGAAACGATCCCCATAAGCCCAAAAGTGGCTGCCAGTGCATTTCGAGCACGAATAGCTTCTGCGTAATGCAAGGAGTCAGACATAGGGTGCTAAACCTAGTCGGTCATAGGCAGTTTTGCTTCCACCTTGTACGTCGACAAATTCGAGACTAGCCGCTTTGAGAATTTCAACGTAATACGATTCCGAGATGGAGCACATCAAGGAAAAATCCGCCGTCAAACGAGTAATTGCTGCACTCGAAAAGCACGGCGTTGCGGGTCAAGTACATGCCCTATCTGAGAGCGCTCGCACGGCACAAGAAGCCGCAACTTCCCTAGGTATTGAAGTGGGTCAAATTGCTTCTTCGTTAATTTTCAAACTCCCAGATGAATCCCCACTGCTGATCATTACCTCGGGTCGTCATCGAGTCAACACGGATCTGGTGGCAAAGAAACTTGGCCTTGAATCTTTGGGCCGAGTTGATGCAAATTATGTAAAAGAAAAAAGTGGCTTTTCGATTGGAGGAGTTGCGCCAATTGGATGGCTCTCTCCCGCGACCATTCTTATTGATGAAGCCCTCAACGACTACGACGTAGTGTGGGCGGCTGCAGGTCACCCTCATGCTGTTTATCCAACAACTTATTCTGAATTGGTTCGGGTTACGGGTGCCCAGCCAATGACTGTTGGAGATTGAGCGCTAACTCCCAAGAAGATAAATCACAATTGGTTGAATGAGACGATAATTGTAGGAGTCAAAAAATCTTTGGTTTTTAGAAAGAAGGTATCCAGAACATGGAAAAAATTGACTTCAAAAAGGAATTTTCTGAATTGTATGCCCCGAAAAGGGGATCGTTCAGCCAAGTCAAGATACCGAAAATGAGATTTTTTATGGTCGACGGCAAAGGAGATCCGAACACTTCAGAAGATTATGTTAAAGCAATTCAAGTTCTTTACTCAGTGTCCTACACATTGAAATTCATGAGCAAAAAGCAACTAGATAAGGACTATGGCGTTCCCCCACTTGAAGGGCTGTGGTGGGCAAAGAATATGAAGGTGTTTGAGTCAGGCAATAAAGATCAATGGCTGTGGACCATGATGATTATGATTCCGGATCATGTGCCAACAAAACTGGTGGAGACTGCCATCGCGACAGCGCAAGATAAGAAGACCGAACTTGATTTTTCAAAGCTTCGCGTAGAAGCATTTACCGAAGGGCTTTCAGTTCAGATCATGTATGTCGGGGCATACAAGGATGAAGCACCCGTAATTCATGAACTTCACAATGGATATTTACCAGCTAATGGGCTGATTCCGAATGGAAAGCACCATGAGATCTATTTGAGCGATCCACGAAAAACAGCGGCTTCTAAATTGAAGACGATTATCAGGCAACCAGTGAAAAAAGGCTCTTAACCCAACTTCGGAAAGTCTGGCGACGTAGGGCTATTTCTTTTTAGATCCGTATGCATGGGCAACCTCAGAGATATAGTCCATGGCAGCGAAGAGGACGCCAGAAATTATAAAAGTAATATGAATGGCGATGCGCCACTTCAACCCTGGACCCACAACAGTGGCGGCATTCATAAAATCTTTTAAGAGTTCGATTACCGATATCGCCACTAACGAACCGATTAACTTCAACTTCAATCCAGAGAAGTCTACATTTCCCATCCAAACTGGGCGATCAATATCAGTCTGCGCAATTTCGATGATAGATACGAAATTCTCATAGCCTGCAAAAATCACAAGCAGAATTAAGTTTCCTAATAGGGTGAGATCTAGCAGACCTAAAATATTTAAAATTACTTCATGCGAATCCGAGTGCAGAATCTGTCGTGAAAAATTCCAAAAAGTCTGAGCAAACTTCATGAGTAACAGGACCAAAGACGCCGAAAGCCCCAAGTAGAATGGGGCCAAAACCCAACGACTACCAAAAATTAGTTTCTCAACGGCTCGTTCAACTAAATGGCGTTTATGAGGCGTTGGTTCCACGGCAATCTCCTTTTCACAGATTTATGTCTGTATGAAGTGTAGACGTTGAGAAACTCTTCTGCGCGAATTATCATTTGCTCCATGCGGACGAATGACACTTTTGACTTGGTCACATCATCCGCCGTGGAGTCTTTTGAACGTGCTTTTTCATGACTTTGAACTCATCGGTACATAGCCGCCATCTAGACAAAGATGCGATAGTCCTGATTCACGGAATGGGATCCGCTTCAACCGCGTGGAAACTAATCATTCCCAGCCTCCTTGAATCTTTCACCGTGATAACGGCGGCCATGAGCCCCACTTCGATTCTCTCCATCACGGCACTTGCTCCAGCGGGGCTCTGGTTGGTTCCCTTCGAAGTTCGCTATCCCGGAACTGCCCTTGCACGAATGATGGCAAGTAGTCTCAAACTTGTCTCGCCATTGCTATTGCGTTACGAATGGGCTCGAAAAATCGGATTCAGCGATGTGAGTCCTCGCTGGCGAGAATATTCCTATGAAGTTTGTCTTGACGCCACAAACGCTATGGCAAAGGCTGCTGGGTACTACCCGGCGTGGGATGGACTACTCAAGAAACGATTCGAAAAGGAAGTTGATTCATCAATTCCTATTTCAATAGTTTTTGGAGATTCGGACAAGACTTTGCCTAAAGAAACCTGCCAAGAGCGATCCCTTGCTCCATCGCAAGCAACGTGGACGGTTTACGAAAGTTGCGGGCATGCGCCGATGTGGGATTACCCAAATCGAGTTGTAGACCAGGTCTTTCTAACCACAAACGTCTCTCGATGATTACTGTTCTCTATTTGTGGAAGATACCGAGTAGCTCAGTTGCGTTTGCCTTCATTAGAGTCGCAATTGATCGTTTCCTTATTCGCAAAATTTCCAGCGTTACCTTTACAAAATCACTTGGCTGCGGAAAAGGAGAGAAATTTTCACCCTCTGATGCGGATATTCATCGCTGGGGATTGCTCGTGTGTCTAAGTGAAAGCGATCTCGATGATCTTGATAACTCAGCACTTGTCCTTGGGTGGAGGAAGAGGGCTACAAGGGAGTTCCGAGTTCTGCTCAAGCCCATTTCCTCGCATGGACGATGGTCTGGAAAGTCCCCCTTTGATTTCGCCTCTGAGCCGAATGCCAAGACAAATGAAATTGCTTCCATTACACGTGCTCGCATTTCATTCTTTCAAGCGATTCGCTTCTGGCGCTCCATACCACCCGTTGCTCAAAGCCTTCATGAATCACCCGGCTTAATCCATGCAATAGGTATTGGAGAAGCACCTATCGGTCTACAGGGGACTTTTTCGTTGTGGACTTCAGCAGATGATTTGCGGAATTTTGCATTCAAAGGCGAAGCACATCAAAAGGCGATATCGGATACGAAGCGATTTCAATGGTATTCCGAAGAACTCTTTGCGAGATTTTCAGTTTTCGAAAAACGCGGATCCTTCTGACGTATATGGATTCTTGTTAAATAGGGCAGACTAAGCACTATGTCGATGCGCCACTACTCACCCAGAAGAGACAGGCGCAAAGGTGTCTCCATCCGCAGTCAAAGGTTTCTCAACGTAGCTCTCGGGCTGGCTATTCTTTTGCAGATCTCATACCCGCTTATAGATGGAGAACCACTTCGACTAGTGACCCTGGCAATTGTGTACACCGGTGCTTTGGCCATGGTTACACATGCCTATCTTTCTTTCGGAGCTCGCTACGCTTTCTTGTATCTTGCAATTACCTTTTCATTTGCTCTTGCAACCGAGGAAGTTGGACTTCGCACTGGCTGGCCCTTCGGCAACTATTCATACTCCCCCTCACTTGGCTTAACAATCTTTTCCCTCCCTCTGGTCGTTCCTTTCGCGTGGGTCATGATGGCGCATCCCATATTGACCGCGGCTCGTCGGTTAACACAAAACTGGGTCTTTCTATATGGCGGTGCCGCAATGGCGGCATGGGATTTGTTTTTGGATCCGCAAATGGTTACTGCCAATCGATGGACGTGGAAATTCACCGGTGCCCACGTGCCCTTTCAGCCCGAAATTCCACTTTCGAATACGTTTGGTTGGCTCTTTGCTGGAATGGGACTTATCGCCTTATTACATCTCACACTCCCACGAGATCGAAGAAAAGGTGGTACCGAGCTCGTCGCAGTAGATATCTTCATTCTTTGGACTTTGTTTTCGGGAGTCGTTGGAAATATATTCTTCTTTAACCGACCTGGAATTGCCCTTTTCGCCGGACTCATTTTTTCAGCGATATTCGCTCCGTACCTCTTTTCTCGCTGGTTCGGTCGACCCTAGCTACTCCTATGACCGTGCTCTCAATTTCTGCACTCATCTCCCTGTTCCTTTTTCTCAACGCTATAGCGAATGTCGTTTTACTTCGACGTGCAAGTCCACTCAGTCAAGAACTCGACACACTCGTAGCCGTCATTGTTCCCCTTCGAAATGAAGCCCAGAATTTGAATGAGCTCTTCGATGGCTTGCAAAAACAAATCGGCTTGAAGCGAGTGAAATTCCACTTAGTTAATGACAATTCCACCGACGACACCTTTCTTTTGGCTCAACGCCTGGTCAAATCTGATAATCGATTCTTCCTTCACAACGCGCCACCGCTCGCACAAGACTGGCTAGGTAAGCCAGCCACGTTGCAATATGGATTGGATCAAAGCGAAAGTGAAATTGTGATCTTTATCGATGCAGATGTACGTCTCGAAAAAGCTGCAATAGCGCGTGCGGTATCCACTCTTAATTCGTTAAAAGTGAACTTCATATCGGCATATCCGCAGCAAATTGCAAGAACATGGTCAGAAAGTTTGGTTCAACCACTTCTCCAGTGGTCATGGATGGCTACGGTTCCATTGCGAATTTCGGAGCGATCGAAGAACCCTGCCTTCTGCGTGGCGAATGGACAGTTCTTTGTAGTTGAGCGATCTGCATTAGGAAAGATAGAAGGACTCGTGCGAATAAGAAGTGCAGTACTTGATGATATTTTCTTGGCTCGCGAGCTTGTCCGCGCAGGACTTCACGGAACCGTGATCGATGGCTCAGAAATCGCGAAGTGTCGAATGTATTCTTCGTGGAGTGAATTGCGAGAAGGTTATGGAAAATCCCTCCACGTTGCATTTGGGGGCATACTCGGGAAGTTCATGGCAATCACCCTATTCCTCATGACCGGAGTCATCCCGCTAGTAGCAGCAATGCTTGGTTCCCAAATTGGTTTTGCAACCTTTCTTGCCGTAACAATGACTCGAGTATTAAGCGCCATAACTTGTCGTGGAAAGGTTTGGCTTTCGATCACTCATCCACTTTCCATGCTTCTCCTCATCTACCTAATACTTCGATCATGGTCCACACGAAAAAGTGTGCAATGGAAGGGACGGACCTTATGAGTCATGTCCTCGTTATCGGCGCGGGAATTGGAGGTATGACAACCGCGGCACGATTGGCAAAAGCTGGTCATGTTGTCGAAATCTTTGAGAGCGCGGAGTATGTTGGCGGGAAATGCCGCACGGAGTGGATCGGCAAATTCGCTTATGACACTGGACCTACTCTGCTTACTCTCCCGGCTGTTTATCGAGATTTCTTCTCATCAACAGGAGCGCCCATCGAAGAAGTCCTTGAACTTGTGCCCGTTGACCCCTCGTTCGATTACCGTTTCGTCAATGGTGATTCAATTGAATTTGCAAATCTTTCTCGATTAAGAACTCTCCAATCCATCTCGGACAAATTTGGCGGCTCATCGGCCGATGAGTGGAACGATTTGATGCTTCGTTCTCAGGCTATGTGGGATGCCTCACGCCAGCCATTTGTTGAATCCGAATTAGTCTCAATCGGATCTCTCGCCAAGACACCCTCTTTGCTCAAGAACTTACGGACCATCGCTCCGTGGCAATCGCTTCGATCTCTCGTCACAAATACTTCCAAAGATTCGCGACTTCAATTCATAGTCGATCGATACGCGACTTACAGTGGATCTGATCCCCGTAAAGCGCCCGCGGTACTTCTTTCTATCGCTTATGTCGAAGAAGCTTTTGGTGCCTGGCATATCAAGGGCGGTGTCGGTCAACTCGCGCTGGCAATCCGAGACAGGGCCCTTCAACTTGGTGTCAAGATCCATCTTGGGATGCCTGTAGATTCGATCATTCACGATCAACACAAAGTATTAGGTCTACGACTTAAGAACGAAACAGCGATCAAGGGCGATCTCATTGTTGCAAACGCTGACGCTTCACTTGTTTACACATCACTTGTTTCAGAAGATCTCCCAGTTCTCCGCAAAGCCAGAAAGGCCATTTCGAAGGCAGATCCATCGCTTTCAGGATTTTCAATCTTTCTAGGACTTCGTAAGGATTCGACCTCACCCAAAATGCAGCACCATACAATTCTATTTCCAGAAAATTACGACGCAGAATTTGATTCAATTTTCACGAAGCGATGCCCAGTTCCAGATCCAGCTATTTATATCTGCGCGCCAAGTGATCCACTCATGTCGATTGATAGTGAAGCTGAAGGTTGGTCGATACTTGTTAACGCTCCTCCACATTCTAAGAATCCAGATCGAGGATGGGATTGGGAAGATCCAGAGTTCGCGCGTTCCTATTCAGAAAAAATTATTGACACCATAGAGGCGCGCGGATTTCCGATTCGCGATCGAATATTGAGTATTCACATGCGGACTCCGGCCGATATAGAAAGAGAAGTAAGCGCTCCAGGGGGTTCTATCTATGGCACGTCTAGCAATGGTGCTCGCTCTGCTTTTCTACGGGCAAAGAATCGATCGCCGCTTCAAGGGCTCTTTTGCGTAGGTGGTTCAGCCCATCCAGGTGGTGGACTTCCCCTTGTCGGAATTAGTGCGGATATCGTCTCCCGCGCTATCGGCAAGGCATAAAACTACTTCAATTTCCTATAAGCAAAATTCAAAACCATCGCAAGACTCAAACCTTGCAACATTGTCGCCACAAGAATCAGTGAAAACACCCAGCCGTGGAAGTACGAAAATTGCCAAGCAACTATAGCCAAGCAAAGAAAACTAGCCCGCATTGGTCTTTCCGCCGGGGTAATGACTCCAACTTCGTGAACACCTTCAGCACCGAGACGAGCCCGGGCATACTCCTGAACAGAGGCGAGAGTCCAAAAAATTATCACCCATGTAAGCGGTGCGCCTAAACGATAGAAGGCCAACGCCCATAGCGCCTCGGATAAACGATCTGCAACCGAATCATAAACTGCACCCAACGCACTGGATTTATTCCGAAGTATTGCGAGCGTTCCATCAACTCCGTCACCCAGTAAAGAAAGCGCGAGAAAAATGGCACTCCACCAACGTGGAGAAGAAATGGAACAAAGAGCCGCAAGAACGACTCCGAAAAAAGTAAGTTGATTAGCCGTCACACCGATCTTTTTTAGTCCACTCGCTAGATAGAAGGAGATGACAAGCCAGCCGCCTACGATTCCCTTGGCTTCAACGCCTCCGTGCAGAGAACTCCATTCAAGTTTGAATTACTCAATCTTCATATTCTCTTTACTCATTGCCCAAAACCTAAATTCGCATAGATTTCCTTTGTCGCAGTCGAACTGTTCATCGTATAGAAATGTAATCCAGGTGCGCCAGCAACCAACAACTCTTCACAAAGTTTTGTTGCAATCTCGACACCTAACGCCTTCACAGCATCCGCGTCGTCTTGAACTTCAGTAAATTGAGAATGGATGTGCGCTGGAATGTCAGTGCCGCCCAAGTCGGCCATGTGAATAAGTTGCTTCACCGATGCCACGGGAAGGATTCCCGGAATTATCGGCATCGATGAACCACGAGCAGATAGTTTCTCAACCAACCCAATCCACTTCTTCGCGTCAAAAAAGAATTGAGTAGTGGCAAAAGTCGCACCTAGTTCTTCCTTTCGCAAAAGCACTTCGATATCTTGTTCGAAATTTCCGTGAGATGCCGGATGTCCATCGGGAAATGCAGCGACACCAACAGTGAAATCGCCTCTTTCGGCAGCGAGATGCACAAGTTGATCCGCGTGATTGAAACCCCCGGGGGTAGATACCCAAGGCACACTCGGACCACCCACGGGGTCTCCCCTCAGGGCGAGTATGCTTTTGATTCCTGCTCGCTGATAAGAGTCCAGGATCTCAGTGAGTTCTGCTCGACTTGAACCCACACATGTTAGATGCGCCACTGTTGGAATCTTGGTTCGCTTAGTTATTTCCGATGTTATTCGAGTTGTTCGCTCCCTCGTGGATCCACCGGCACCGTAAGTTACTGAAATGAAATTCGGCGCGTGCTCTTCTAGTTCGGCGATGGTGGCCCACAAACGATCTTCACCTGCGGAGTCCTTCGGGGGGAAGAATTCAAAAGAAAAAGTCGTCATTGCCTCCCCTTTCGCTCTTCATGGAGTGTGAGGGTACCGTTAGTTCGTGAACCAAGAACCCCAGCACGCCCTAGCAGACATCCGTATCCGCGTTCAGAGAGATTTAACAAGCTACCTAGCAACGCAGACCACCTACCTCAGCGAAATAGGCAGTGAGCTTGTCCCTGTAGCCGAAGCGATCAATGCGTTTCTTCTCGATGGAGGCAAGAGGTTACGTCCGCTATTTGCCTATTGCGGATATCTTGCATCTGGTGGAACCGATGACGAAAACGTTATCGCAGCGGTAGCAAGCTTAGAACTCTTGCAGGCATGCGCGCTCATACATGATGATTTAATGGATGCATCAGACACTCGACGTGGACGGCCCTCGATCCACCGATGGTTTGAAGGTCTGCATCAAAACGAAGAATTGCTTGGCTCTGCAAGTCGATACGGCTCGGCGGCAGCAATTCTTCTTGGCGACCTAGCTCTGGTGTGGTCAGATCAAATGTTGCACAAAAGCGGAATCTCAGAATCCGCACTTCTTCGCTCCCTTGAAGTTCATGATGAGATGCGCGTTGAGTTAATGGCAGGGCAGTTCCTCGATATCCACGAGCAGGCGCTTTCAACTCAGAGCGTTGCACGCTCTCTTAAAATTGCTCGCTATAAATCCGGTAAATATACAATTGAGCGTCCCTTGCATTTTGGTGCGTCGCTTGCGCTTGAGAATAGATCCGATCGGCAAAAATACATTGCGATTTTTTCTGAGTTCGGACTTCCACTTGGCGAAGCTTTCCAGCTTCGAGATGATTTACTCGGAGTTTTCGGCGACCCCGCGGTTACCGGAAAGCCCGCAGGAGATGATTTGAGAGAAGGAAAGCGAACCGTTCTGATGGCTATGACTTCAGATCGAGCCAATGAACGCCAAGAACGTGTAATCGCTACCCACTTTGGATCCAAAACATTAACGAATGAAGGAATTGCAGAACTCCAAGAAGTGATTGTTGAAACGGGCGCGCGAACTCACGTCGAGGAATTGATCGAGAAACTTTCCTCGACCGCACTTGACGCACTAAATAGAGAAGAAATTGAGTCGGGGCCCCGAGCACTTCTAATCGAACTTGCTTCGACTGCGATAAAGAGAACCCTTTAGTGGCAAAACAAATAAAGGGCCCCACTGATCACGTAGTTATCGTCGGTGCTGGATTGGCTGGTTTAAGTGCCGCACTCCGTCTTGCTGGTGCGGGACGATCTGTAACGGTGATTGAACGTGAAAGTGTTCCAGGCGGAAGAAACGGTTTACTTCTTAAAGATGGTTATTCATTTGATACGGGTCCGACTGTTCTGACTATGCCGAGCCTCATCAATGACGCCTTTAACTGCGTTGGCGAAGAAATGAGCAGCTGGCTGACTCTCAAGCCAGTCTCTCCGCTCTATCGAGCCTTCTATCACGATGGTTCAACAATCGATGTGCACGCAAACACTGCCCTCATGGAAAGCGAAATTGCCGAAAAGGTAAGTGCTTCAGAGGCAGCCGGCTACAGGCAATACGTCGATTTTGTAACAAAGTTATACAAGTATGAAATGAATGATTTCATTGACAGGAATATTGATTCACCTCTCAACCTTCTCACTCCCAATCTCGCGAGATTGGTCGCGATGGGCGCATTTCGCAAATTGGCACCGAAGGTAAATCAATACCTTAAAGACCCTCGCCTTCAAAAAGTCTATTCCTTTCAAGCGATGTACGCGGGCGTGAGTCCGCAACAGGCGCTTGCAATTTACGCGGTGATTGCTTACATGGATTCCGTTAACGGCGTGTTCTTTCCGGAGGGCGGAATGCATGCTCTACCTCGAGCCTTAGCTGCTGCGGCCGAGAAGCACGGGGTCAACTTCAAGTATTCAACGACTGCAGTATCAATTGAACATAGCAATGGACGCGCGCAAGCAGTGATTACCGATTCAGGCGAGCGAATCGAATGTGATGCTCTGATACTCAATCCAGATCTACCAATCGCATGGAGAGATTTGCTAGGTAGAACGCCGCGTTCCGTTGCGAGATTGAAATATTCTCCCTCGTGTGTCACGTTGCTCGTTGGCTCTTCACGATCGTATTCACATTTGGCACACCACAACATCCACTTTGGCAAATCTTGGGATGGCGTCTTTGACGAGTTGATTAAGAAGAAAGTACTCATGACCGATCCCAGCCTTTTAGTGACCGTCCCTTCTATGGATGACCCGAACTTGGCTCCCCAAGGAAAACATTCTTATTACGTTCTCTTTCCCACTCCCAACCTCGACGCAGAAATCGACTGGACTCGCGAGGCTGGACCTTATCGAGAAAAGATATTGGCTACATTGGAAAAACGCGGCTACACAGGATTTTCCGATGCTATCGAAGTTGAAAAGATGACCACTCCCCTGGATTGGAGTAATCAAGGGATGGAACGCGGAGCACCGTTTGCAAGTGCTCATACATTTTTCCAGACTGGTCCATTTAGGCCGAGGAATTTGGCGTCAGGATTCGAAAATGTAGTCTTTGCCGGATCCGGAACTCAACCTGGAGTAGGTGTTCCGATGGTTCTGATTTCTGGTCGGCTTGCAGCCGAGAGAATCGTCGGCCCGGTTCGCTGATGGACGAATTAACTTCTGCGGGAATTCTGGATCCGGACCTGCGAGAGTCGTATAACGAATGCAAACGTCTTAATGCGCTTCATGGAAAAACGTACTACCTAGCAACACTATTACTGCCAAAATCCAAGCGCCCTTTTGTCCACGCGCTCTACGGATTTGCGCGTTACGCTGATGAAATCGTTGATGACCTTGCCTCCGATTTAAGCACAAACGAAAAATCAAAGCTCCTAAAAGGATGGGGAGATGGCATTCTCCAAGACTTGAAAACGGGCGTCTCATCTGACCATATCGGCAAGGCTCTCGTTGATACGGCGCAACGCTTTTCCCTCCCTATCGAGTACTTCGAGTCATTTCTATACTCGATGGAAATGGATCTATCGGTAGGTCGATACCAGAGTTATGAAGATCTTATGAAATATGTTTATGGATCCGCAGCTGTCATCGGTCTACAGATGGCTCCCATCTTGGGAGTTCTCGATGATCGAGCTCTCGAAGGTGCGAAAAAACTCGGAATAGCCTTCCAACTTGCCAATTTTATTCGGGACGTGGGAGAAGACCTCGATCGTCAGCGAATCTATTTACCTCAAGATGAAATGCTTGAATTCGGTGTCACTAGAGAGATGCTTGAGCGAAAAGTTCTAACACCGGAGATCGTAAATTTATTGAAATTTCAAATTGCTCGAGTTCGTCGATTGCAACGCGATGCGGAACCAACTATCCAATTCCTAGAGAAAGAAAGCCGTCCTTGCATACGTGCCGCCAGTGAGCTCTATTGTGGAATTGTTGATGAGGTTGAAGTCATTAGTTATGACATTTTCAACAAGCGAGCTAAGACTTCAAACTTTCGAAGGAGTCGAGTTGCAGCTCTAGCTTTTGCGCAAACAATCCCTCACCGCTTCTCCTGGTAAACCCAAATCGAAAGCACGCTAAGAATGAGAGAAAAGCCAAAGGCTAAGTCTTCAACTGGGGCCGATGCGATTCGAATTCCAAGGATTGTGTCTGAGTTATACATGACGATATTTCGAGAGGTAAGCCACCAATTAGTTAGCAGTTGAAAAACAAGGACAATTGGGTATGAAACCCAAAATACGCGTCGAGTCACCAATCTGACTTTTAGGAAGAACATATCTAGCAAGAGCGAAAGTATGACCATGGAGAACGCAATAAACGTGTAACTCATGATCCGACCACGGGCCAGTTCTTCTTCACTGTTCGCACGGCTTCAAGGGTCATAATTGCAGCGATAGGAACTACTATGAAAAATAGAATTTCCTCTAGCGGAATTCCCGCGGGGCCGAAAATGCCAAGAATCTGTTTTCGATCAAATCTCCAGTGTCCACTTTTGATGGCATAGGCGTCCCAAAGCAGAAAGACGATGCCCACTGGGATAATGGATGCAAAAACTCTTTTGATTCTTCGTAGGACGCCAACTTTCAAAGCAATTTCAAGCCAGAACGAGCCAATAACGGTAAAAAGTAGCATCGCCATGTAATGCCATGTACTCATGTGCCCATTCTGCCCAACTTTTTGATACAGTAACAAATACGGGAGCCGCTTCGGCTGAGAGGATCTGACCTTCAGATCGACCGTTTGACCAATCCGGTAATGCGGATTCGGAAGGAAGATCGATATGAAAATTAATCTGATGGTTACCGTTTTTACCGCCTGGGATTACCACTTGTCACTCTTAGAATTAACCGCCTTCATCACTTCAATCCTAGGAGTCGGACTTGCTGTCCTCGGTCCAAGAAAAGCGTGGCACTGGTGGAACATCAGTAGCGCTCTGTATGGCGTACTTTTCTTACAGGAGAAATATTTTGCAAGCGCAGCCCTTCAAATAATTTTCATTATTGGAGGAATCTGGGGATGGTTTGGCTGGGGACCAAAAGGCGCGCAGCCGGCAAAGTTGAATAAAAGGGAGCGTGCGATCTGGGCGTTTTCCTTCTTAGTGGCTTGGGGAGCACTTTATCCTCTGCTTAAGAAAATCGGAGCCGCCGCATCCCTTACTGACGCTTTTGGATTTGTAGGAAGCACGATGGCACAGCTCTGGATGGTATTTCAAAAATATGAAGCCTGGCCACTGTGGTTCGTCGTGGACTCCGTTTACACCTATCAATTTTTCCATGGTGGACAATACTTAACGTCAATTCTTTACTTCATCTTTGTCTTGATTGCCATCGCAGGATGGAAGAATTGGTTGAAGAAGGCAAATACGTGAATTTAGAAGTGGCTTTGCACGACCTTCTTTCACAGGAACCGCGATGCGGCGGGACCCACGTATTGGCAATCGATGGAAGAGCAGGCGCAGGAAAAACTACCTTAGCCCTTGAATTGTTCCTCGCCTTGAGTCTAAAAAGATCCGTCACAGTAATTCATTTGGACGAAATCTATGATGGATGGGATGGCGCACTTGGTTTTTCTTTATGTAGAAAACTGGAACACCTGCTAAAAGACTTATCCGTCGGCATTCCTTCCAAACTTTCTATTTATGATTGGTCGTTAAATGAGTACTCGAGTGAAAAAGAAATCTTCCCAACGGAGGTTTTGATTATTGAAGGAGTTGGTAGCGCCCAGTCGGTAGTTCGAAAGTATGCAACAGCAACTATTTGGCTAGATATTTCCGCCCCCGTTGGTCTCAGTAGAGTTCTAGAAAGGGATGGTGGATCAATCGCCGACGAAATGATCCAATGGCAGGTGCAAGAGGAAGCGCACTTTTTGGCTGATAAAACGCGCGAGAATTCTGATTTTATTCTCTCAACTTCCTGAGTACAGGCGCGCCCTCTCTGCTAAGACGAGCAGAATTGCCTAAGATTTCAATGTGTCCGACCTTTCAGGAGAAGTCATTGATGGCCGCTATGAGCTCCTCGCCCTCATAGCCAGTGGTGGGATGGCCTCTATTTACGAGGCGCTCGATTTACGCTTGGACAGAAAAGTCGCCGTAAAAATAATGCATGCGCATTTGGCCGATGACGAGAAATTTGTCTCACGATTCATCAGAGAAGCTAAGGCGGCTGCGGCACTTTCGCATCCAAATATCGTTGCTGTGCAGGATCAAGGATGGAATCAAAGTGGGATCCCCGCAGTATTTCTTGTGATGGAACTCGTGGAAGGTCATACCCTTCGAGAGTATCTTTTTGAACGAGGCGCGCTCTCAAGCGCAGAAACACTAAAGTTCTTAATTCCGGTGAGTAGTGCCTTGGCCGCGGCACACAAGATCGGCATCGTTCATCGGGACGTAAAACCTGAAAACATACTTATTTCTCTTTCTGGGCGAGTGAAGATTGCTGACTTTGGACTTGCCTACGGAGAACTCATTGGCAACACAT
Organism: Actinomycetota bacterium; assembly: GCA_026392695.1. Classification (GTDB taxonomy): domain Bacteria; phylum Actinomycetota; class Actinomycetes; order Nanopelagicales; family Nanopelagicaceae; genus QYPT01. Next base: position 39,087 of record JAPLBP010000119.1, read on the forward strand.
TAACGGCGGAATCCAGCGTTCTTTTAGGCAGCGTCTCATATCTCTCTCCGGAACAAGTGCAACGTGGTGTCGCAGACTCGCGCAGTGATGTGTATGCCCTCGGCATAGTTGCATTTGAATTGCTGACAGGTGAAAAACCTTTTGCTGGAGAGACTCCAATTCAAATTGCGTACATGCACGTCAATGGGAAAGTTCCTCCCCCCTCTAGTCTTAATTCTGATATCCCCCCAGAATTCGATGCACTCGTACTCACAGCCACAAATCAAGATCCTGATCAACGCCCTCGCGATGCTGCGGAACTTCTTGAACTCCTACTCGGGATTCAAAAAACTCTCGATCCGGAACGGCCACAATTGAGCCTTGAGCTTGATCTTCCGCCAGCACCGATTCGTGAGAAATCTCGAACTTCTAAGCGATCTCCGGCGACCACCGTCGCTTCCCCAACCGAAAGAGTTGAATCAATGACCCCAAAGGAAATGAAACGAGAAAATACCGAGCAAGTTGCTCGCAAAAAAAGAGCGGAAACGAGCGCACGCGTGCGCCGCAATCGAAAGGTTGCGGGACTCCTTGCGATTCTCGTGGCGGCGGGAGCCTGGTATTTCATTTCGGGCTCTGGAACTCGAGTACTTGTTCAATCGGTAGCTGGGGAAACCGTTTCTAAAGCCACAGCCGACCTCACCGCTCTTGGACTACAAACTTCCGTGGCGGAAAAAGTTTTCAGCGAGGACGTGGAAGCCGGTCGCATTGTCACTTCGAAACCAGCCGGAGGTGCGCATGTAAAGCCCGGTAGCACGATTTCTTTCGTTGTTTCGAAAGGTCCCGAAAGATATATCGTTCCAAACTTGGCAAAATTGACGGCAGATGCCGCAATTGCATTACTAAAAGCGAATTCGCTGGTGGCTGGTACCGTGACAGAAGTTTTCAATCCAAAAATTGCGCAGGGACTAATCATCAGTACATCTCCAGTTGCAAGTACATCTGTTACGCGTGACACGGCAGTCGATTTGCTTCTTAGTAAAGGACCTGAATTGGTCGCGTATGGCTCATACATTGGAAAGAGCGCTGAGCAAGCACTTAACGAATTGACCGATGCGGGTTTTGTGGTGAATCCCGTTTATGTTTATAGCGATTCCGTTGCGACCGGGGCTGTCATATCCCAAACACCTGATGGAGGAACGCCGGCTCCAAAGGGAACCAAGGTTGCGTTATCAATTTCAAAAGGTTCGGAGTTGGTATACATACCCAATGTTTATTCTCTTACTCAAACCACGGCGCTTGGCTTGCTGCAGGATCTTGATCTCGTCGTAACGGTCAAAAAGATTGGTGCCAGAGCCGTAAAAAATGTCACCAACGTCTCTCCAAAGGTGGGGACACAGGTCAAACGTGGAAGTACGGTCATCATCACAGTAGGGTAAGCAAATGCCCAATCCACGCCCGCGCATCGGCGCACATGTCCCAACCACCGGAGGCATGGCCAAACGTTCGATTGCATATGCGCAAACAGTTAAGGCAGAAGCAATACAGGTTTTCGCTTCTAATCCCCGTGGCTGGGCAATGCCTGAATCCAATCCAATCGCTGATGAAGCTTTTTATACGCAGGCAGCTGATCTCGATATCGCCACCTATGTACATGCTCCCTTCCTGATCAACCTTGGCTCTCCCACACAAGGAACATACGAGAATTCATTAGCGTCAACGCGATACTCATTACAAAGGGGCAAAGAAATCCATGCTCGAGGCGTAGTGATCCACACAGGTTCGGCAGTGGATGTGAACCATGTCGAAAAAGCGTGGAAGCAAATACATGAAGGAATGATGCCGATTCTTGAGGCACTTACCCCAGATTCACCGACGCTTCTGCTCGAACCAACGGCGGGTCAGGGTCAGTCACTCGTAAAACGGCTGGAAGATCTCACCAATTACTTGGATGCCCTTGAACATCATCCAAAAGTTGGTATCTGTCTGGATACTTGCCATGTTTTTGCGGCCGGTCATGACATCAAAGTAAAAGGTGGGATGACTGCCACTCTTGATCTACTTGTCTCCATTGCCGGTGCGGATCGAATTCAACTCATTCACGCTAACGACTCGATGGATGTCTGTGGAGCGCTTAAGGATCGACATCAAAACATAGGAAAAGGGGAAATTGGGGTAGATCCTTTTAAGGAGCTGCTTGACCATCCTGCCGTTGCTAACGCCCCACTAATTTTAGAAACGCCCGGTCAAGAGCCAGAGCATGGCGAAGAAGTGATACTGCTTAAGAAACTCCGCGGCTAGTAATGCGATTGCGCTTGGCGCCAGCAGCTCTTCTCGCTGTTGCCGCTCTGTGGGGCTCAACATTCTTTCTTATGAAAGATGCAATTGCGCGAGAAGATGTCAATAGCTTTCTCTTCACTCGCTTTGCTGTATCTGTGCTCGTGCTAATTGCCATCAGGCCCAAGGTTGTGAAACTGCTTTCCAGAGATTTGCTCCTTAAGGGTTTTATTACGGGATCACTATTGGCGGCTGGCTATATTTTGCAGACACTTGGATTGGCCAGAACGACCGCTGCCGTTACTGGGTTCATCACAGGTTTGTACGTGACCGTAACGCCCTTAATGGCGCTATTTTTCCAATCTCACAAAATATCGTGGAAACGATGGTCCTACATTGGTTTAGCAACAATCGGGTTGGCGCTTCTTTCACTTCATGGCTTTTCCGTGGGAATTGGTGAGCTACTTGTATTGGCAGGCGCGATCGCCTTTGCTGGCCAAATCATCGCCTTGAGCGCTTGGAGTTCCGGACGCGATCCCTACGCTCTCACGCTAGTGCAATTGGCAACATGTGCCCTTATTTCAGGGCTTGGTAGTGCAATCGGCGGGTATCACCCTCCCCCTGATAAAGGTGTGTGGGCAGTAGTCGTGTTTACCGCGATATTCGCCACGGCTCTAGCTTTCTTCATCCAAACTTGGTCGCAGGCGCATATTGCTCCGACAAAGGTTGCCGTAATTTTGGTGATGGAAATAGTATTTGCCGCTTTCTTTGCCGTGGTTTTCGGTGGCGAGCATCTCACCACACGTGTTGCTTTAGGCGGAGCCTTAATCGTGGTCGCTATGTACCTAATCGTGAGAGAAGAAGAGTGAGAGAATGATCCTATGCGAGTAGATCTCAGATCTGACACGGTTACATCACCATCCCTCGCAATGCGAGAAGCCATGGCACAGGCAACAGTTGGAGATGATGTCTACGGAGAAGATCCCACTGTAAATTCTTTAGAAGAACGCGTCGCCGCACTTTTTGGAAAAGAAGCAGCGCTCTTCACTCCCTCAGGTTCCTTAGCAAATCAACTGTCAATAAGAATGCTCGTCGCTCCCGGAGATGAACTCCTCACAGAAACTTTTTCACATATCGTTCGTGCCGAGCTTGGAGCCGGAGCTGTTTTTAGTGGAATCACTACTCGCACTTGGTTGGCTCCCCGCGGATTACTCAAGGCAGATGATGTGCTCGCAATTGCTAAGCCAAACTCTGGTCCATATCAAGTTTCGACCACAGCCATAGCCGTGGAAAACACACATAATTTTGGAGGGGGCACAATTCAACCTTTGACCGAAATAGAAAAGTTGAGTCGGGGCGCACGCGAGATGGGTCTAGGTATGCACCTTGATGGTGCGCGGATCTGGAATGCGCATGTGGAAACAGGTGTTTCATTTGAAGACTATGGAAAGTATTTTGACACGGTAAGTGTCTGTCTTTCAAAAGGCCTCGGTGCTCCAGTAGGGTCACTAATGCTTTCCACTAAAGAAAATATTTCTCGAGCAAGAGTCTGGCGAAAAAGATATGGAGCCGGGATGCGTCAGGTAGGCATCCTTGCCGCCGCAGGTCACTACGCGATCGATAACAACATTCAACTTCTTGCGCAGGACCATGCACACGCACGATTGCTAGCACAAAGTTGTTTTGACGTTGCACCATCGACCGTTAACCCAGAGCACGTTGATACCAATATCGTGATTCTTGATCTTGCGGATTTATCGCTAAGCGCCGCGGACCTAGTAAGTTCTGCGGCCATTCATGGTGTTTCGCTGAGCGCTCTTGGACCAAAGGTTGCGCGTTTGGTAACTCACCTAGATATTAGTGATGCAGCAACTGCTTATGCAGCCAACGTGATTTCGGAAATACTAAAGAGCGCCCTCGTGGCGAAGTAACCATTCTTTCGCATCTAGTCCATACGCGTAATTACCAAGCGCTCCACCTGTTTTTACAATTCGGTGACAAGGCACGATAACTACCACAGCATTCTTGGCACATGCGCTCCCTGCTGCGCGAACCGCCGCAGTTGATCCGGCCCGATCAGCAAGATCGGCATACGAAATAGTCTTTCCTGCTTTTACTTTACGCATTGCCTTCCATGCAGCTTGTGAAAAGGGTGGACCAGGTTGACGTACTACGATCGCATTGATCGCTTCCAAATCCCCATCAAAATAGTCATCAAGCAAATCGGAAATTTTCGCTATTCGCTTCGCTTTTTCTACACTCTTAGCCGCGTCGATTGGGTCCAGTGATTGCATTAACCCATCTGAGCTGCCAAAACTAGCGCCCAATAACACTTGTTCGTCGGCTAGAAGGTGAAGCACTCCAACCGGAGTCTTTGTGCTTGTGAGGAGTAAAGCCATTCCGCAAGATTAGCGATCGCGCAGCATCTCCGCTACAAGGAAAGCGAGTTCAAGAGATTGTGCATGATTTAGACGTGGATCACATGCACTTTCGTATCGTGTCGCTAAATCCTCATGAGATATTTGCTCGCCTCCACCGACGCACTCGGTCACGTCGTCACCCGTGAGTTCAATATGTATCCCTCCGGGATGAGTGCCCAACGCTTTATGAACTTCGAAAAAACCCTTGACTTCGTCGAGGACATCATCAAACCTGCGGGTCTTGTACCCGGTCGGCGCCTCGTAGGTATTCCCATGCATGGGGTCGCAAACCCAGAGAACTTGCGCCCCTGACTTTGTCACGCCATCTACTAGCGCAGGAAGGATTTCTCGAATTTTTCCCGCTCCCATTCGTGTGATGAATGTGAGACGTCCGGGTTCGCGGTCTGGGTCTAGAGCATTGATAAGCGCGAGTGCATCTTCCACTGTCGTTTTTGGACCCAATTTAACGCCGATAGGATTTCGAATCTTCGAAGCAAACTCAATATGCGCACCATCCAGTTGACGAGTACGTTCACCGATCCAGACAAAATGCGCAGATACGTCATAAGGTAACTGGGTACGCGAATCGATCCGAGTCAGCGCCTTTTCATATTCCATGATGAGGGCCTCGTGGCTTGCAAAGAAGTCCACGGATTTGAAGGCAGCGGGGTCAACTCCTGCAGAGCGCATAAACTCAAGGGCACGGCCGATCTCCTTGGCCATCTCTTCGTAGCGCTCCCCTACCGATGAATCGCGAATAAAGCCTTTATTCCATTCGTGTACTTGGCGAAGGTCAGCAAAGCCGCCCTGAGTGAAAGCTCGAACTAAATTCAAAGTCGCGGCCGAGGTGTGGTAAACCTTTACTAGCCGCTGAGGATCCGGCGTTCGAGCCTGGAGCGTAAACTCCAGATCGTTGACCGCATCTCCGCGGTAAGCGGGCAGCGTTACTTCTCCACGCGTTTCCATATTATTTGACCTTGGCTTTGCAAACTGCCCCGCCATGCGTCCTACTTTGATGACTGGCAAGGAAGAGTAATACTGCAAAACAGCGGCCATTTGGAGAATTGTCTTAATGCGATTGCGAATGGAGTCCGCCGTTGCCGCAGCAAAAGTCTCCGCGCAGTCACCACCCTGTAACCAGAAAGCTCGGCCTGCAGCCGCCTCAGCAATTTTTGCCTTGAGATTGTCACATTCACCAGCAAATACCAGCGGTGGCAGAGTCTTGAGTTCTGCTATTGCAGATGCCACCGCGACACCGTCAGCCGGCCACACTGGCGCTTGAGCCGCAATGAGGTCGGGGTTAAAGAGCGAGTCCAGTGTGGTCATAGTTTCCTAGTTTAGGTCGGCAGAGGGGAAGGTGGGGTTGGGATTAATTTCAACTTAACCGAAGAAGATCTCCGACTCTTTGTAGCGGGCTGGCTCGACCAGTTTCAACTTCTCCGTAGCTGAATCCAGCGGCACTCGGACGATGTCGGTTCCGTGCAGAGCGACCATCTTTCCCCAGTCGCCTTCATGAGCCGCAGTAATTGCTTGGAGTCCGAATCGAGTCGCTAACACGCGATCGAACGCGGTTGGCGTGCCCCCACGTTGTATGTGACCCAAGACAGTATTGCGAGCTTCTTTTCCAGTTCTGTGCTCAATCTCTTGTGCCAGCCACTCACCGATACCGGCTAATTTCACGTGCCCAAACGCGTCGAGTTTTTGATCCTTGACCGACATGTCGCCATCTCGCGGGATAGCTCCCTCGGCCACAACGATTATGGGCGAATAGTTGACTTCAAATCGAGATTCAACCCATGCGCAGACCTGCTCAATAGAAAATGGCTGCTCTGGAATCAAGATGCAAGCTGCACCGCCTGCTAAACCCGAATGAAGCGCGATCCACCCAGCATGGCGGCCCATCACTTCAACAACAAGTGCTCGGTGATGTGATTCGGCCGTTGTGTGAAGACGATCAATAGCTTCCACCGCAATGTTAACCGCAGTGTCAAAACCGAATGTGTAATCCGTATTGTTTAGATCATTGTCGATGGTCTTTGGGACCCCAATAACTTTAACTCCAAGAGCGTGCAATTTTGTCGCGACCCCGAGGGTGTCCTCTCCGCCGATTGCGATCAGGGCATCTACGCCAGTTGCTTTCAAGTTCGCGGTTATTCTTTCAATTCCGCCTTCAATCTTAAAAGGATTAGTGCGCGAGGAACCAAGGATCGTGCCGCCTCGCGGAAGAATTCCACGTGTAGCCGCGATATCCAATGGCATGGTCAGTCCTTCAAGCGGGCCCTTCCAGCCATCACGAAAACCAACAAATTCATGACCGTATTCTTTGACGCCTTTTCTCACTACTGCTCGAATTACCGCATTCAGCCCAGGGCAATCTCCGCCACCAGTAAGGACACCTATACGCATTTTTTCTCCAACGCTCGTTGCGGGTTGAATTCACCCCTTTATAGTCAACGCTGACGGCGCTAAGCCTATCCGATTATAGAAATCCTGTGATTCCTAAGCTGTTACGCGAATTCCCTTCCCGACTACCACTAACCCAC
>JAPLBP010000119.1:46317-52674 GCA_026392695.1 Actinomycetota bacterium
AAACGCTCTCGATCTCGCTCGAGGTCAACACCAATTTGGGCACCAGGCTCGACAACCACATTTTTATCTAAAATCGCGCGGCGAATTACGGCTCGGTCGCCAATTTTGACTGAGGGCATTAGTACTGAACCGTCAACAAATGCTCCACTTGCAACAACAACGTCATATGAGGCGACGGTGCGATTCAAATGTCCACCGGCAATAATAGAACCAGCGCCAACAATTGAATCTTGAGCGATGCCGCCTTCGCTAAATTTCGCGGGTGGCAATGACGGTGGATTCGTCAACAACGGCCAATCGCGATTGTAAAGATTAAAAATAGGATGAATAGAAACTAAATCCATATGAGCTTCGTAGTAAGCGTCGATAGAACCCACATCGCGCCAATAGCCCTTGTCGCGCTCGGTTTCTCCTGGAACAACGTTGTCGGCAAAATCGTAAACTTTCGCTGAGCCATTCTTCGTCAGCATCGGAATAATATTTCCGCCTAGGTCGTGCCGACTTTCAAGATCTTCTGAATCAAGAATTAAAGCTTCTTCCATGACATCTCTGCGAAAAATGTAGTTACCCATAGATACTAGGCAAAGATCTGGATGTCCTGGCATTGGTGGAGGGTCAGCGGGTTTTTCGTGAAAGGCCTTGATCGTTACCCCGTCTTCGGCCAATTCAATGACGCCGAATTCGCTTGCTTCCGATCGCGCTACTCGAATCGCTGCAACAGTTACGCCTGCACCCGTACTTAGGTGATGTTCGAACATCTGACCTGGGTCCATGCGATAAACGTGATCCGCGCCAAAAACTAGAACGTGCTTTGGGTCTTCATCTTGAATCAAATTGAAATTCTGCAAAATTGCATCAGCGCTGCCCGTGTACCACCGTGGGCCAAGACGTTGTTGTGCTGGCACTGGAGTAACGAAATTTCCTAGCAGAGTTGACATGCGCCATGTGGTTGTAATGTGACGGTCAAGGGAATGCGATTTGTACTGAGTGAGAACTGCAATCTTGAGCATTTGCGCATTTACCAAGTTGGACAGAACAAAATCCACGAGGCGATAGGAACCTCCGAAAGGGACAGCGGGTTTGGCTCGATCTGCAGTCAATGGCATAAGTCGCTTGCCTTCACCGCCCGCTAATACGATTCCGAGCGGAAGCTCACGTTTTGCCATGGCGTAACGATAGCCTTCTCTCTGCAAGCAGACTAGGACTTTCCATGAGGGATAGAGCCAATATCTCGCGTAAGAGGGAGCAGTACAAATGCCAGATATAAGAGTCGCAATGGTCACTCGCGAATGGCCGCCGCAGGTCTATGGTGGCGCCGGTGTCCACGTCGTGCAATTGGCGCAGGCTCTTCGACGGAAATCCACAATTGACTTGAGTGTTCACTGTTTTGGTGGCAAGCGAGATGATGCTTTTGGGTATTCGTCGCCTCCGGAATTTGAAAATGCGAATCCAGCTGTGCAGGCCATCGCCACTGATCTTCTTATTGCCGATGCTTTGAAAAATGTAGATATAGTCCATAGCCATACGTGGTACGCAAATATGGCGGGACATTTGGCTGCAACCATGTACAACATTCCGCACGTGATGAGTGCGCATTCGTTGGAGCCCTTGCGCCCATGGAAAGCCGATCAGTTAGGAGCTGGCTACCAGATATCTTCATGGGCCGAGAAAAGCGCGATTGAATCCGCCGCAGGCATTATCGCCGTGAGCGATGGAATGCGTGCCGACGTTCTAGCGTCCTATCCAAACGTTGACCCCGCAAAAGTTGTCACGATACGAAATGGTGTGGACACAGATAAGTTCATCCCGCATTTTGATCCAGTCACTTTAGAAAAGTACGGGATTGCAGGAAGATACGCACTTTTTGTTGGTCGAATTACTCGCCAAAAAGGTCTTGCTCACCTACTTCGCGCTTGGAAAGAAGTTCCCGATGAGTACGGGCTCGTGCTAGCGGCCGGCAGTCCAGATGAACCTGGAATTGGTCAAGAAGTAGCCGACCTTATTGCTGAGCTTCAAACCACTCGAAAAAACGTGTGGTGGATTCAGAAAATGCTGGTTCATGAAGAACTTACATCACTTTTAACATCAGCTGATCTCTTCCTTTGCCCCTCGATTTACGAGCCACTTGGAATCGTGAATCTTGAAGCAATGGGCTGCGCAACAGCGGTTCTTGCATCCGCTGTTGGAGGAATTCCCGAGGTCGTAGAAAATCATGTCACTGGCGAACTCGTCGAATACTCCCCTGACCACCGACGATTTGAGAATGCTTTTCGAGATGGCATTGTTCGCTTGATGAGCCAACCCGATCTGCTGACAAAATATGGAGCAGCAGGACGTGTGCGCGCTCAAAGGGAGTTTGGGTGGGACGCCGTTGCAACCGCCACGGTCAATCTCTACGCCAGTCTCTTGAAATAAACTCCTACAAGATGAGGTATTAATGTCACGCCGTGGTTGGGTTCTCTTTTTACTGTGCGGTTTTCTGTGGGGAATCCCATACCTGCTGATTCGAATAGCGGTACGTGAGTACAGCCCTGCCTGCGTAGTTTTCAGTCGTGTTGCCATCGGCGCTTTAATTCTCATCCCAATTGCCACAAGGCAAGGCACTTTACGACGAGCTCTTCGTGGCTATAAATATGTAAGTCTCTATGCGATAACAGAAATTATCGGTCCGTGGTTTTTGATTACTCGTGCAGAACTAAACATATCTTCAGGACTAGCAGGTCTACTTGTAGCAACCGTACCTATTTGGTCAACACTCTTCGCCTCTCTGGCAGGAGATAAGACCGTGTGGCATCACAAGCGACTTATTGGAATTCTCGTAGGGTTTGTTGGAGTCATCGCTCTAGTGGGAATTGAAAGCTTCACCGGCCACTCAAGTATCTGGGCCATACTCGCCGTCCTGCTTGCAGCGCTCGGATACGGATTCGCACCAAACACGATCGCTAAAAATCTTCCGGGGGTATCGGCGATTGCGATTAATGCAATTGCAATGACCATGGCAGCAATTGTTTACGCACCATTTGCCTACACACAATGGCCGCACGGACATGTCGCCATTAAGTCACTCTTATCTTTGATCGCCTTAGGAATTTTCCCAACTGCAGTGGCGTTTATTGTCTTCTTCGCAATTGTCGATGAAATCGGGACAGCACGAGCCTCGTTAGTCACCTACGTCAATACTGCTTTCGCAGTTTTTCTCGGCGTGCTATTACTATCCGAGCCCATAACCACAGGCATGATCGTGGGATTACCATTAGTGCTGGTTGGTTCTTATTTAGCTTCGAAAAAACCTTCTACTGCATAGAAGAATCAGCAAAGACATCTTGTTCTGCTTGTGAAGCTGCAGAAACTGCGATGCCTTGTTCGAAAGCATAAATAGCGCGGTCCTTTAGGCCCACCTCTACAAATACGCGTGCGATGTCTCGCCAATGGATCGCCAGCTCCTTTGATGGAGCCATAGTTTCCATATGCAGTGCAGCACTCTCAAGTTGGGCTTTGGCCTCTTCGATATTTCCCATTCTGAAAAGAACTTTGGCCTCTTGTGACATCAAACTGGTGCGAGGTCCAGGAATTCCCACTGGCAATTCAGCAAGTCCTTTACGCACGTACATCAATGCGCTCTCCAACTTTCCTTGACGAAGTTCAACTTCGGAAAGAGTGATACATGTGTACGCCGCACTAGACGGGTTATTTTGTGAAGCAAGATCAAGATATGCGGCCTCGGCCAGATTATGAATCTGCTCAAGATCTGGATTTGGAAGATCCAGCATCCACTTCGAAGCATTGTCATTCAAAATTGGTAACACTTGATGAAGTTCTGCCAACTTTGTCCAATAAATCGCGTTATTAATTTGGCTCAGCGCAAGCGTTAAGTTGCCTTGGCTCTCAGCTAATACCGATGACTGCCAATAAGACTGAACCATTGCTTTTGGCGAACGGCACTTCTCTGCGAGTTCAAGTGCGCGTCGTACGACTTCAGTTGCTCGCGGAGTATCGCCCCGATGAAAATGGCAATTTCCCAATTGGCACATGAGCTCAACTACTTCAGTTTCCGCCCATGAAGTTGAAAACTCACGCAAAAGTTCTTCACCGCGCTGAACGCCCATTCCAAGATTTCCTGATTTAAAGCAGACGCGAACAATCTCGTTTCCAATCCGTGCCATTAATTCTGGCGGAGTATCGATGTTCGCCCTAAATAATTTCTCTAATTCATCTAGGACGCCAGCAAAATCTCCGACTCTCGACTTTACTTGGAGTAAAATAACTGATGCGGCAAGCCACGATGAATCACGAACGTCTGATGCCGCTAAAACCTGTGAGGCGTAATCTTTTGCTAGTCCTAAATCTCCAGAACTCAATGCAACTTTTGCGGAATTAAGGTTCAGGGCGATGACCTGAGCGCTTTGATCAATAGACAGCGTGTCTAAATCGACTCCTAGCCGCTCAGCAAACTTGGCGATCATGTCAGGCTGGGGTTGACGCTTTCCTGATTCGAGAAGGGATATATAACTAGAGGCCGCAATACCCTCGGCCAACTCGGCCTGGGTTAATCCGACTCTTTCTCGCAACTCGCGAAGTCTGGCGCCAAATTCCATAAGGCTTCCCTTTCCTAAGATCTTGCTATATGTTACTCCCATCCTTTACAAATAGTAAAGACCTTTGGAGGAGAACGTGAAACTAATCGCAATTACCCTAGTTGGCCTCTTCTTGGCCGTAACAGTGGCTCCAGCAGATGCTTCCACCCGCAGATTGTCAACTTCCCGCTCGACCAGCGTACATCAGGCACTCATTCCAGGTGCTCAAGGATGCTGCGGCTAAATCTTTTTCTTCATTTTTGAAGCAGCCACCGCACCACGGCGGTAGCTGGGATTGATAGGGGAAGTGGTGAAACGAATGGTTGTTATTTCAGTGCAACCATCATCGCCGTTTCACCGAGGCAGAAACCGAGTTATATATCGAACAGCGCTCATCATTATTGCGAGTCTCTTCACCCAAACGACGGCAATCGCGTCAGGGGATGCAACGGCAGGCCATTTTTCCCAACGTCAAATAAGTTCTTACATTCAAACGGTCACATCAGAATTGCAGTTAAGTAAAAATTGGCAATCAAACTTTGGAACCTCGGCATCTGGGTCCCTTTATTGTGCTTCTTCCTTACTTGGAGAAGGCGTGCGATCTGGCGTGCGTGGTCTTTATACCTGGTTCACCTGCAGTGCAATGCATAAATTGGATCTGAACGCCCAATCAAAAGATTCAATTTCATGTACCGGTTTTTCTTCGGCCGTTTGGATTCAACCCGGTCTTAAGTCGATCACCTATCAAGCGATTACCTCCGATTCCGAATTTGCACAATTCAGAGCAAGTGCACCCGCGGTCATCCAGAACCAACTCGATGCAACCTACAACCAAGTGAATCAAAAAAGCATTCGAGTAATTGTCGGACGCGCAATAAGTGGAGCATCAACTTCGCCATCTGCCCCTGGCCAGCCCACACTCTGTCAATAAGTAAGTTTCATTAAATCTACAAACTAGTGCTCTCCGTAACCCAACTTTTCCAAGAGCTTCGTATCTTTCTGCCAATCTTTTGAAACCTTAATATGTAATCCCAGAAAGACTTTTGCATTGAGAATTCTTTCTATATCGGCCCGCGCGCGCATGCCAATATCTTTCAATCGTTCACCTTGATGGCCCAGCAATATTCCTCTTTGGGATTCTCTTTCAATGTGAATTGTCGCGTGAATATCATAAAAGGGGCGCGTACCATTTTCTTCCCTTTGTGACATCTCATCTATTGTTACTGCAATAGAGTGCGGAAGTTCTTGACGGGCATCCCTTAAAGCTGCCTCCCTAATCAATTCGCAGATCCACTGCTCTTGTCCCTGATCACTCACCATCCCTAACGGATAGAATTCTGGGCCAACAGGAAGTGTGTCACCGATCAACTGAGAAAGAAGCCCAACTTGATCATGGATGGAAGCTGAAACAGGAACAATTTCATCCCATGTAAACCCTTGAGCCAATGCAACAATTCCTGAAAGACGAGCCGCCAAAGCCGATTTGCTTACCAAATCCGTTTTTGTAATTACGGCAAATTTCTTTGCGCGGGGATGTTTGGCTATTTCTTGAATGATAAAGGAGTCACCTGCACTGGAACTCTCATCAGCTGGCAAACACATGACGATCGTGTCAACCGAATCCATACTCTCCCCTACGACAGCATTGAGTCGATGTCCCAGCAATGTCTTAGGTTTATGGATTCCAGGCGTATCCACCAACACCGCTTGAAAGCCGTCTCCATTGAGGATTCCACGAACTGCATGACGTGTCGTATTTGGATGGGGCGAAGTGATCGCAATC
>JAPLBP010000073.1 GCA_026392695.1 Actinomycetota bacterium
CATGTGCCCGAACCACCGTGTATCCCAAATACGACAACGCCGCAATCTTGGCAGCCTCCTGCGAATCCAACATTTGTGCTGTATTTTCGGCGTCGATTTGTTTAGTTGATTTAGCAGGCGGATAAATTACGTCGCGTGGCAAAACAATCGCTTCTCCGTCAATCCATGAACGAATGACATCTCCACCAAAAATTTTGGAGGCAGGACTGGTTGCATAAACGGTTGTCAGGAGAAGCTTTCCTTGAGGACTGTATGTTTGTTGATCCGAAACGGTGATCATAGATTTTAAAACATCGGTTCCACCCCCAGGTTGCAGGACTGCATATGGCAGTGGAAGCAAGACGCTAGCTGATAGGAAAAATCCAACCAAAATTACCGCCGAGCGCGGCATCGTTGAGTAATTCATCAACGCTAATGCTCAGTGGGGTTAGAACGTTCCCTCGCTTCAGTCGCAGCTTGCGTAGCGGCATCAGCCACGGCCTCGGCCTCCGCACGATCACGAAAGGAGTTCTGGAATCGCTGAAACTGAGATACCGAACGGGTTGTTTCATTCTGAAAGCGCTCTTGAAACTTGGTTACCCAAAGCACGTAAAAAAGCACCGCGATAACAGCGGCAATCGGAATGAGCCACCAAATAAGGGCAGAAGTTGCGCTCGACATGGAGTTAGCCTACTGCCCTCGGGAAGAAACTGCCGCCCGAGATTGTTACACCGGGAGTAGAGTCAGTAGAACGGGAGGGAGTCGAGATGTCTTCGTTTGGATTTGTTCCACCTGATAACCCCGATGACCCACACTCATCAGAAAATCCTCAGCCAGGTGAAAATCCAGATTTCGCTGCCTTGTTTTCGTATCTACAATCACAAATGCAATCTCAATTTGGCGAAGAAATTCCTCCTGAATTAAATAACGAAATTCAGGCACAGTTTGCAAAATTGGGAATTAATCCGATGGGTTTTCTCAACGCACTCAGCAAAACTACTTCGGATCTTCCACTTGAAATTTCACGAGATCTCGCTAAAAAAATCGTCTCGACTGGAGGCTTCAAGCCTGTCGGACACAAAGATCTTGCCGAGATTAGCGAGGCTATGGGAATCGCGGATATGTGGCTCAACGATGCGACTGTGTTTCCCGCTCACTCTAATGATGTGAAGATCTATAGTCGCGCAGACTGGGTCGACGCAACAATGGAGGGCTGGAAGAAGAATGTTGAACCTCTGGCGGCAGGTCTAGCTGTTGCCATGACTGCCCTTATAGAAAATCAAGAGATGCCAGAAGGTGCTCCACCTATCGCACAAGTGGCGTCACTATTGCGTACTTTCATAGGCACGATGATCGCGACTCAATTGGGACAAGTAATCGGAGCCCTCGCCGCATCAGTTACTGGAGTCCATGACGTCGGACTACCCTTACTAGATCCTGCACGCCCAGCACTGATACCTGAAAACGTAGAAAATTGGAGTGCTGATATTGGTGTGGCACCTTCCGAGGTTCGTATATTCCACGCGCTCCGTGAAGGCGCGGTTGCAAGATTATTTGAAAGTAATCCTTGGTTAGTTGAATACATAAGAAGTGCGATTGCAGATTACGGAAAAGGAATTCGAATCGATATCGAAGCGATGCAACGTCAAGCAGAAGAAGCGATCGAGAATGGACAGATTGATCCAAATAATCCTGAAACTTTTTCGATTGCACTCAATCAAGGACTCTTCACTCCAGAGGAAAGTCCACAACAAGTTGCCGCTCTCGCCAAGTTAGAAACTGCATTGGCTCTTATCGATGGTTGGGCAGACGATGTCGTGACTCAAGCAGCTCAAGAGCGATTGCCATCCCTCGGTGCACTTCGTGAAACCCTTCGACGAAGAAGAGCGACTTCATCTCCAGCTCAACAACTATTTTCAACACTTTTTGGACTGGAAGTATCTCCGCGGATGGCTCGAGAGGCCGGTGCCTTTTGGAGTTCGGTACGCGAACTTCGTGACGTTGAACATCGAGATCACGTGTGGAGTGGCATTTTGCCCACTCACGAGGAACTACTCAATCCTCAAGAATTTCTCAGCAGCGTAGAAGTCCCTGACGATATTTCAGGTTTGCTCTAAGACCCAGAATTCAGGAAAAGGCGAAGTCCCCGGGCGCACGATTCTTTATCTGCCTTCCCCTTGCAGATATAGAACGGTTATCCGAGGACTTCGTATGCGCAACGTACGTGAGTTTTGGCGCGGAATCAACTGGTTGAACGGTCATATTGCAGGAGTTCTTGCTACCTTCTTCCTATGGCTGTGCTTAATTCCCCTCAACTTCTGAAAACGGGGGCCAAAAATGGGCGTTAACCCTCAAAGCAGGATCAGCGCTCGCGTGCCCGACCTCAGCGCCGCTCAGGAGCTTCCAGGCATTGGTGAGGGCGAGATTGTGGTCCTTCGCTCCACGCGCCGAAAACGCAATATCGCGGCCTACCGTCAGGGAGGAGCAATTGTGATCTCCATCCCGGCTCGGCTCAGCAAAGCAGACGAGCGCATTGTCGTGCCTGAAATGGTGGCCAAAATTCGGGCGCAGGAGGCGGCACGGACCTTCGACGAATCGGTTTTAGCCACTCGCACGGTGACCCTTTTGACCGCCTACGCCCCAGAAATCACCGAACGGCCCACATCAGTGCTCTGGAAGAGTGGAATGAAGGGGCGCTGGGGCTCATGTACGAGCGTTGACGGCACAATTCGCATTTCCGAACGACTTCAGACCATGCCTGACTACGTGGTCGACTTTGTCCTCTATCACGAGGCTATTCACCTTCGTTTTGGAGATCACGGCGCGCAATTTGCCGAAGCCTTGGAACGCTTCCCCCAAGCCGATCGTGCTCAGGCCTATCTGGACGGCTATGAGGCGGCAGAACTCCACTTTCGACCCGCGCCCCTCGTGAACTAACGCAACCCGGATTTCACTTTCGTCCACCCGCACAGCCCTTTGCTTTGGGTCAATTTGAGCGTGGGATTTTCCGCGACACGCTCAAAATCAATCCCCAGATTGACCCTTGATTTCGACTCTTTAGGCGTGCACGAGGGTATCGTGACACTTGCACGCTCGCGATTGTGACGGGAACTCCTTCCCGCAGACCGCTTGCGTCGATTGGAGGAGAAAATGACAGTAGAGACATATAAGGGTGACGCTTACTGCGTTAAGTGCAAAGAGAAGCGTGACTTTGAGGGAACCGTAAAGGTCTCAGACTCTGGTCGTCGCATGGCACAGGGCATCTGCTCGGTCTGTGGCACCAAGCTCAACCGCATTCTTGGTAAGGCACCACAGTAACGCCAGATAGCGTTGACTCAGTTTTGCCAAAGGTTGCCTCGCAGGTTTTAGAAGTACCGAGGTAATCTCGAAACACATGTACTAAGGCTGGCGCTTCAGGAAACTGGAGCGCCAGTTTTTTCATTCCTCAGAGCGAGCGCACCGTGCGACAGTGTCACTTCGTAGTCACGCCTAGTCACCGCTCACAGGACCAATGCACCAGTAGTGGTTCCTCACAATTGTGAATTTGCGCATTGGCAGATCATTCGGCGTATGAACACTCTTGCTCACCTCATACCTCGTTTAAAAACTGGAATCACAATTTTGCCTTTACCTTCACGCACCTTCGTCGGCAATGCACAAAGGGGACTTGAAATCTTCTCCCCTGTGCGTGCCGCTTTGCCTTCCATTGATGGAGTGAAGAGCTGCCTTGAAATTGGCAACACTCTAAACATTCCTTTAGAAGAGATTGAAGAGTTGATCACGCAACTTGATCAAGCACATCTTCTAGATACGTCCGTTGGAAAACTGAGCGTTCACTCTCGCTTTCATTCCTCGAGCGCACACCGAGCATCCCATGTTGTCGACGATAGCCACGATGGCGCCTATCTTCAGATGCAATCCAAGATCGCTTCTGAACTTTCCTTTACCACGTGGCACGATGGCGTTCGCGATGGAGGTGTTGATGCCATTAGCGAGCGCAGAAATGTAAGTGTGGCAATACACGGTGACTCGCGAATCGCAACGCTCCTATTTGGGATATTGCTTTCGAGCGGACTTTCGCAAACAACTCTCCACGCCAGCGAAAAAAGAATCATCGGTGAAGAGGACACGTGCGCTGGATTTCTAAGACCGGGCGATATAGGTGCTCCGTTGATAGGTAGGACGCAAGAACTTGCTCGCGAACTCTCACTCTTTCCACCGCATCTGCCATCGCCTCCCACGAAATCCAAGGCGAAGTCCAAGGCCAAAGCTCGATCGCGCCACAACGAAAAGAAGCAAGAGCAAAGCGGCCAAAACGAAGAAGAACTAGGTACTTCACTACGCAGTATTGCGATCGCAATAGGCGAAGCGCCTGCTGATCTAATACAGGGATGGCTGAGTAAAGGAGTACCTCACCTATTAATTGACGCTCCAGATGGAGCATCGCTCATCATCGGTCCACTTGTTATTCCCGGAAAAACGCCGTGCGCACGTTGTATTGCTCTGACCCGTGAAGAGCAGAGCGAGATTTGGAGTGGGGTTGATTGGCAGCGAAATATCTCCCCAAATGCAGAAGTGCCGGTGGCGGTTGCCCATCATGTAGCCGGCTTAATTGCGCTTGAACTATTGCGATTCGTTGATACTGGAGACTCGGAAGTTATCGGTGCACGAGTTCGGTTCAATTACCATGCTCCGCTGCAAGGTGGGCGCACGATATATGCGCGCCACCCCGCATGCGGATGCAGTTGGTGAGAACTGTGGAAATCTCACACAATTAAGCTGCGTTTGACTCTTCCTCTTCTACGTTCACTTGAAGAGAAGATTGAAGAGAAGCCTGAGAAAGTTCTAACTCAGAGACGGTAACCGCGACAGGTGTTTCCATCGCAGGTGCTAAGCGTGGACGGCCAACAGTTCGCCTCTTTGCAATGATGGAACCATCTTCGAATAACTCTCCGCCCCAGATTCCACATGGCTCTTCGCGCGAAAGCGCAGCTTCTAGACATTGAGTTTGAACTGGGCATTGCCCGCACAAAGATTTCGCAACGTTGATTTCGGCGGCGGTCTCGGAGAAGAAAAGATCCGGGTCAGAGTTGTGGCACGGCAAGGCGAAGGCAATGTCGGAACCGTAAGCGCCCGTTACTGCGCCCAAGCCAATCTTCTCGCCGTCTTGCGCCCATCCTGGAACTAATAGTTCGCTGAAGAGAACGGTCATTGTCCTCACCTCATCTCTACTGGTTACCCAGTGTTTTTTCTTCTCGATCGGTTAGTAGTAGTCCTTGCCTAGTGTTGGTTCTTATTAAGTTGTCGGATAAAGAAAAAGGGCCCGAATCCTTTATGGATTCGTGGCCCTTGGGGTCTTTATCGGTCTTAGCCGATAAGCCTCCAAGTGGCCGCTGGTCCAAATGCGGGATACCACGATGTGCGCTTTGTAGTGGCGTATGCGTGGGCGGCAACGTGATTAGCGTTGTCAAGATTATGGGCGCGCGAAATCGATGCATTTTTTAGCGTAAACAACTGCATTTTCGACTCCGTTCGCTTCCATATGCAATCACCATGATTGCGTTCGGAAAGCGTAGGGCACACCCAACTCTTCGCGCAACTTAATTAATTAGAGAAGACCGGCCTCTGTGAGAAAACGGCTGGGATTCTGGCGATAGCTCAGGCTCACATGGCGCTTAGCTCGGGTAATTCCAACGTAGAAGAGTCGACGCTCCTCATCCACCGAATAATCGTTGGCGGGCAATATCCCTTCATTAACCCCGATCATGAAGACAAAGTCCCATTCCAGCCCTTTTGCCGCATGAAGCGTTGCCAAAGTGACAACAGGCATTACCGGCGGGTTGTTCTGTTCCACGCGATCTTCGACTTCGCGCAAATAGGCGCGAAGCGTTTTCGGAGAGAAAGAAGCGTCAGCATTTAATTCACGGGCAAGATGCAAAAGAGCGGTAATGCCATCGTTGCTCGCGGATGTCACAAACGGTTGGGCGAGAGTTTCCAACTCTTCCAGCCAAGTGATTCCATCGGCAGGAATGACGGAAGCCTGGCGAACTCGCTTAAGGAAATCTCGAATGTCACTCCGGTCGAAAAATCTTTCGTTATCGCGTACTTGATAGGGAATATTCACATTGGCGCATTCTCGCGCCAAAGAACTTAACTGAGCGTTGGTTCGTGCCAAAACAGCGACATCTTGCGCTGCCACGCCTTCAGAGATCAGTTTCGATATCTCTAGGACTACACCTTGCACTTCGCTACTTTCGTCTTTGAATGAAAAGAGCGCTGGGGGTAATCCATGGGGGTTGAGGGCAACAGTCTCTTGACCCATGCTTCCACTTCGCAAAATACTATTTGCGGCAAAGATGATCTCCGGTGTCGAGCGGTAGCCAGTAGTAAGACGTACCACTTCAGCTTCCGGGAATCGATTCGTAAAACCATTAAGAAATATCGGTGTTGCGCCAGCGAAAGAATAAATGGTTTGAGCCGGATCCCCGACAACACAAATTTCTTGACGGTTGCCGAGCCACGCATTAATCAGTCGTTGTTGAAGAGGAGACACATCTTGATATTCATCAATCGTAAAAAAACGATATTGATCATGTACTCGCTCTCGAACGTCCCGCTCTTGCTCGACCATCGCCGTCGTCAATAAAAGTACATCCTCGAAATCAATACTGTGCTCCTGGCGCATCAAACTTTGATACGCGGAGTAAATTTGAGCAACTTGACCAGCACTCACTCGATTACGTTCGGGACGTCCTTTTGTTTCTTCTGAATAATCTTCAGGGGCGATCATGGATACTTTTGCCCATTCGATTTCTGAAGAGATATCCCGCAAAAACTCTCTAGAGGAAACGGGAAGTGAATCGCTCAATCCCGCTCGTGAAATAGCTTCTGTGATAAAACGCGTCTTGGTTGTCAATAATTCGGGTGTGCGGCCGCCAAATACACTTGGCCAAAAATAAATCAATTGCCTTAAGGCGGCAGAGTGAATAGTGCGCGCGCTCACGCTGGGCACTCCAAGACTTCGCAAACGGGTCCGCATCTCTCCCGCAGCACGTGCGGTAAATGTGAGGGCGAGAACCTTTTGAGGATTCATCACCCCGATCGCGCAGGCATACGCGATTCGATGAGTAATAGCGCGTGTTTTTCCCGTTCCCGCACCGGCGATGACACAGACGGGCCCACTGGTCGCGAGCGCCACCTGCCGTTGTTCATCATCGAGGGCAGCGAGGATTTCTTCTGCGCGAAGTTCTCCAACTCCGTCCAATTCATTCATCGTTTCTCGCAGCCACGCGAAGCAGAGTCCATCTTTTACCAGTCATCGCCTTTAGTGAGATCTTCACGAGCACCCACTCCATACCAGTGTTCAATCATGCGACGTGAAACGCTTATGCGAGGCGGAAGTAGAATTTCACCCGTTTCAACCGCGCTCTTCATTTCCGATCGTGAGAACCATCTGATCTCCGTGATCTCCTCGCCGTCAGCTTTAGCCGTTGAAGCATCTTCAGTGACGGCTTCAAATGCGATCATGATTGAAGCGGGAAATGGCCATGGTTGAGAACCAAGGTAATGAACTTCCCCGACAATAACTCCACACTCTTCGGCCACCTCGCGGACGACACATTGCTCGAATGATTCGCCCGGTTCCACGAAGCCCGCAAAGTTCGAAAAACGTTTTTCCGGCCAAGTGGGTTGATGACCTAAGAGCAACCGATCTTCGCGATCCTTTACGAGAACGATGACTGCAGGATCCGTACGGGGATGATGCTGACTTTCATCTTCAACACAAATGCGTACAGCGCCACCGAAAGTTGATTGGGTTGCGGCGCCACATCGTGAACACCGTGGGTGCGCGGCATGCCAATGAGCTAGTCCGACAGCATGAACTGCCAAACCAGCTTCGAGATCCGAAAGCGATGCACCTACCTGGCGCAATGTTCGAAGATCGTTTTCGGGAACCAACATCTCGGAGGTATGCCAAGCAAAATAACTTTCACGCGTTTCCACATTTTGACCTAGGAAGAATCGTTCTCCAGTTCCTGTGATTTCCTTAGCACTTTGAAAATTCAGCGCTGTATCACTTGCATGCAAGCGATCTTCAACAAGGATAAGAATTCTTGCCTCGGCCCACAGTCTCTCGAGAGCGCCGTCATCCATCCGCAAATGGCTGGCCCGATCGATCGGACTGCGTGCCATTACCAAATTCTTCAAAGGACCCGCGTTGGAGGTCATAACAATTGCCTCCCTCGAGCGTTCAGTGAAATTTGGATGGAATCCATGATGGGCGACACTACTAGCATGGTGCCATGCGCCTCACCTCATGGAATCTGCTGCACGGAATGGTCATCCCGCCAACGGATGGCGCCAATGGTGGGCAAAATCCTGCCCTATTGGCCTCATCTGTGGCGAACTTAGAAGCGGACGTTCTGGGCCTTCAGGAGGTCGATTTCATCTTGGAGCGCTCTGGAAGTACCAACCAAGTGGAAAAGGTTGCCGTTGACATGAAGGCCAGATTCTGGGCCTTTGCGCCATCAGTGATGGGATCACCAGATGAGGATTGGCGAGGCTCGAATCGTACGGACGTGCAGGTTGTCACAAACGAAACGGGTAGCAGCGCCCCCGGTTATGGCATTGGACTTGTTTCTAGAATCCCCGTTGTGTCATGGCATCGCCTCGATCTAGCTCGATCGCCGATAGGTATTTTTATGGCCTGGCCAGAGAACGGCAAAATGAAGCAACATTATGTTCGCGATCATCCTCGGTCTGCTCTCGCCGCCGTTCTAGAAAATGGATGGTTGATCGTCAACACTCACTTGTCTTTTGTTCCCTTCGTCAATCTCTTTCAATTGCTAAAGATTAAAAGATGGGTTAAGAGATTACCTATAACGGATAAGAGCAAAATTATTATTATGGGAGATCTCAACCTTCCTTTTGCCTGGCTAGTGAAAGGCATCAATTGGAATTCGCTTGCGAAGCAGAAAACTTTTCCAAGCTGGATGCCAAAAGTTCAGATCGATTACATCCTTTCACAAAAGGTCGCTTCGGAAGATGTGTCACCTGTGTCATCAACGCACGGAGGGATGAGTGATCATTTACCGCTAAGTGTTGATGTGGAAACGGCTTCTAGCTAGTACTTCTCAAGTAGGGCGACTAAACCTTCCCGGTCTAGAAGATCAGCAGGTCGATCTGTAACTCCTGTTGGCACATAATGAAATGCGGCACTCACTTCTGTTATGTCAACCTTTTGAAGCTGTGCCCATGCCAATCGATAGAGCGCCAATTGAATCGCGGCGGCCTCCCCCAATTTCTTCGAGCCAGTCTTCCAATCAACCACTTCGAAACGATTTCCAATTTTATAAACCGCATCAATGCGCCCGCGCACCAAGATGCCAGCTAAGACAGTTTCAAAGGGAACTTCCACGGCGTACGGATGACGTTCAGCCCATTCACTTGCGAGCCAAGCACTCTTTAGGCCTTCTAAAGTTTGATCGGTTTCAAATGGATCAACGGGGTCGAGATCTTCATCATCAAAGAGTGTTCCTTGACCAAAATGTTTCTCAACCCAAAGGTGAAAAACGCTACCTCTGCGTGAGTATTCATCCTGGGGACGTGGCATGGGCCGACGAATAGAAAGTGCTAATTCTTCGGGGTTTTCACGCAACGCCACCATCGAGGAAACGGAAAGTCGTGGAGGAAGGGTGACGTCAACGCTTTTCTTGGATTGATGAATTTCGTTGACGAGTGCTTGTGCATCATGAATCCACGAATTAAGTTTCTCATCTTCCGTGTCTTCCTCAGAATCCTCGAGAGAATGTGGAATTGCAGTTCGTACACGCTCAACTCCGGCATCAAAAACGTCTCGACGAGATCCGAGGGGATCGCGAGGCCAGACACCACTTTTTGGTTCTTCAAGACGAGGATTCTTCTCCCCTTCCGTAGGAGCAGAAATATCTGACAAGATCACCCCACCTTGCAACGCCGCTACATCTGCAACAGATCTATAGAGTTCACTCGGCTCAACGGGCGTGGCACCATCTCGCCAACGAGATGTCGTACAGATCAAATGTGTTCGAGCTCGAGTAATCGCTACATATCCGAGTCGTATCTCCTCGGCACGCTTAAACAGATCACATTCGCTATTGAAAGCCTCGAATACATCTGTGACTCGAGCGTGTGAAGTTGTGGAGAAAATATCAAAAGTTGGAAGTTCACTTCCATCTCCTCGCAGCTGGAAAGGAATATGTTTCTCATTCGTTAACCAATTATCTCTTTCCTTTCCCGTACTTGGAAAATTTCTTTCCGCAAGTCCAGGAATTGCAACGACATCCCACTCCAAACCCTTCGCCATGTGTATCGTCAAAATAGATACCACGTCTTCATTTATTTCTGGTGTCCCAGATTTAAGACCGCCTTCTTCAGCAGCTGCAATGTCTAGCCAGGTTAGAAAGTCGTTTATCGATGCACCTGAGCGCGAAAACTTGGCTGCCTCATCAATGAATCGATCAAGGTGACGACGACCGCTCTGTGAACTGTCCCGCAGATAAACTTCGACATCGAGGAAGAGATAATTTTCTATTTCGGAAATGAGGTCCGAAAGCGAGCCTCCAGCACGAGAGCGCAAACGTCGCAGATCGGAGGCAAATTGCACGAGGCGTTTGTAACCCGCCACGGTGAAATGGTCTCTATTCGCCTTTTCGATCTCATCGAGAGCATCGATCAAACTTCCAGAGAATTGATCGTCGGCTTCCTCTTGAAGAGGATTTCCGGCGCTTATCTTGGCGATCAACCCTACGGATTTCTCATGGACACCTTCGGCCAGCGAGCGTGAAAATCGACCCAGGGCAGCAATATCGGCAGCGCCGAGATTTATGCGAGGACCCGTCAAATGTCTCATCAAGGAAGCGCCAGAATCGGGATTAGTCACGATTCGAAGCAATGAAATGAGATCAGCAACTTCTGCCACTTGAATGAGACCGCCCACCCCCAGCACCTCGTAAGGAAGGTTTGCCTCTCTCAAAGCAAGTTCAATTTCAGGAATCTGAGAACGTTTGCGAACCAGCACCGCAAAACTCTTTCTCTTCGTCACTTGTGCATTTCCGCTGTCAACTTGAGCTGGCCACAATTTGCTAAAGTACTCAGCAATGGCGATTGCCTCGGTTTCGATCGTTTCAAAGACTCCGCACGCTAATTCGCCTCTACCAGCACCGCTGCGCGCCACTAAAGGTGCGACATCAACACTTTTGTTATGACGAATCTGATCTGAAATTACATTGGCAAGATCTAAAACAATTTTGTCATTTCTAAAAGTAGTCGAAAGTGAAAATTGTGCGCGCCCCTTTTGCGAAGAGCTCTTAGGAAAATTTTTGGCAAATGCACCAATTGTGCCCGCTGATGCACCACGCCATGTATAAATCGCCTGACATGGATCACCTACTGCCATTACAGAATGGCCACTGCCATAAAGTGCGGAAAGCATTCTCACTTGAGACTGTGAAGTGTCCTGATATTCATCGAGGAGAACTACGCGATATCTCGAACTCTCAATCTCTCTTACATCCTGAAATTGTTCAGCGATAGTTGCGGCAAGGGACATTTGGTCATCGAAGGATAGAAGCCCGTCTCTTTGACGTCTTGCTTGAAGTTCGAACACCATGGGGAGAATCGAAAGTCGCTGAGTTAGAGTCTGGAGAATTTTGCGCGAGGCCGGGTTGGATGCTGTACCGAGGGATTCCAGATGAGCCAAGATCGGTAGCGACACATCCTCAATCTGCGCAGTCGTGACGCCGTGCTCTAGTACCAGTCGAGAAAGTCCAATGACATCTTTGATGACCGTACTCACAGCGCTCTCTGATGTGAAATTCTCATCTGGCCAATTGTGAACAAGGGCGGCTGTCATCTGCCAGAGTGCCGCTTCTCCTATCGGCTCTTCACCCGCGTCAACGCCACATCGAATTGAATGTTCGCTCAAGAGACGACCTGCGTATGAGTGATAGGTCATGATGGACGCGTCTGACAAGCCATTTGCGCTCTTTTTAGGAGCTAAGTCCGCCTCCCTGAGCTGACGCAACCTCACTCGAACACGTTTAGCTAACTCCCCTGCAGCTTTGCGCGTAAAAGTTAAGCCGAGAATTTCATCAGGTTGTACTAAACCATTGGCTACTAAATAGAGAACCCGTGCACTCATCGTCTCTGTCTTGCCTGATCCGGCGCCCGCGATAACAACTGCAGGTTCCAAGGGAGATTCAATAATTGCGATCTGCTCGTCCGTAGGAGTTCTATAAGACGAATCTCTTTTCGCAAGCACATGAGCGATATCCAGTGCGCGGTACTTGATCTGATCGCTCACTCCATCACCGCCCGTCCATCGCTTTGAATTGGGCATGAGCCGCGCACGGCGCAACGGTTGCAGAAGTCATTGATGGTCGCGGTGAAAGTGCTCGCGGCCATTCCGTCGGCGATTTCTTGAATCTCGCCTTTCACTTCTTCAACATTGATGGGAGGTTGCGATCGTGTACTCGCCTTCTTGCTTTTGCTCCCTAAATAAACAAGTTCGGCACCGGCCGATGTTCTGCTGTCGTGGTTTTGAGCAAAGCCACCTTCGAGAATTGCTAATTGGTATGCCTGCATTTGTTTATTGGTAAGTGCGTCTGCAACCGAAGGAATTACAGATCCAGTCTTAAAATCAATAACGTAGAGATCTCCCTCGGAAGTAAGTTCAAGACGATCAACACTTCCACGTATGCGCGCTCGACCAACATCCACACTAAAGTTGGCTTCGACTCCCACAACTTCATTTGGAGAGTTAACGTGGTAGCTCACGAACTTACGAATCATCTCTAAAGCTTTTGTTAAACCGGTCGCACGTACCCATCCAGTATTAGGGTCAATAAGGTTCCATGCGCTTTTCAATTTTTCAACTAGATCTTCTTCGGTCAATGAAATGTCGGATTCCATCAGAGCGGCAAATGCGTGGATCGCAGAACCTAGGACTTGCGCAGTACTATCACCATCGGTTCCGCCACTTTTCTCCAGGAACCATTTAAGTCCACAGTTAGTGAAACTTTCTCCACTGCTAGGCGATACTGATACTTGCTGGCCCGCAGGTACGACGGGTGAGTCAGAGCTAATAGGCACTACCCCGTACCAAGAATTTGGATCCGCTACTTCAACCCCTTCGTCTGCTAAACGGCGCAATAGCGCGGCAGCGGTCTCGCTTCCATCACCATCAATGTGCGCGCGTAGAGTGGCTACCAAAGCGTTGGTAGTTAATGGACGCGGAACTTCTGAAAAACTCTCTTGCGAACTTGACCCCAGATATTCGGCTATCTCATCAAAATAGATCGAAGGCTCTGCATCATCTTTCTGGACACATGAGGCGATCAGGTGGCTCTTTGCACGAGTTGTGGCGACATAAAACAATCGGCGCTCATCCTCAATCAAACCACTCGCTGCCAGCGCATCTAGTTCGCTCAAAGGAGCAGCACCATGACGGACTCTCTCAACTAACCTTTCGCTCCCTAAGAGAGATCCCCGCTGTCGCAAATTAGGCCATGCGCCATCCTGCAAACCACCTATCGCAACTAAATCCCATTCGCGTCCTTTTGCAGAATGAACGGTAAGAATTTCAACTGCATCGGGACGCTGACCCTTTGCGGAAATTACATCTCCAGCGATGCTCTCTTGGTTGATTTGGCGAATGAAGCTATCTGCTTTGGAATATGGAAATCTGTCAGCAAATCGTCGAGCCGACTCGAAGAGTTGCATGATCGCGTCAAGATCGCGATCGGCGCGAGCACCTCTGGCTCCACCGCGAAGGGCTTGACGTCGCCAACTTTCGCTCAGTTTTTCACCGCTACTAGTAAGTGCGTTGTTCCATATCTCCCACAGCAAGTCCTCGCCCTGAGCGCCACTTTTTCTAATCACCTTTCGCGCTTTCAATACAAGATCGTGAATTCGAATTACCTCTGGCGCTTGTTCTCTATTTATATCGCCAGTTTCTATAGCGTCGATCAGCATTTGTGTTCCTGATCGGAGATCTCCCTCTTCACGAGAAGTCAGAAGGCCCTTCCTCAATCGACGCAAAGAAATAGTGTCTGCCCCGCCGAATTCGCTGAGTAAGAGCGTTTCGCAAATCGCGCCGGTCAATTGCTTCAGCCCTAGAGCAATTTCAGCAAGCAACAAGAAAGGTGCGACTGCAGGATTGCCGGAGAGTGCATCCATCTCAAATGCAACAGGTATACCGGTCTGCGCAAAGGCGCGTCGAAGTGCCGTCGCTAAAGCCCCAGGTGATCGCAATATGACAGCCATCTCCGACCATGGGGTTCCATCCATCAAGTGGGCACGGCGAAATTGATAAGCAATGAACTGTGCTTCTTCACTATGAGAGCGCAGTCGGGCAATGATGGGAGGAGTCTGCGAAACGGAGGCATCAAGGGCGGATACTCCATAAGCAACCAAAGGAGGATTTGGAAAATGTGAGGCGACGAAGGATCCAAGGGCCAATATCGATGGTGAACTACGAAAACATTCGCCCAAGACAATTTCCGTGCCAGAGGCCAAGTAGTGATCTAACTCGACATCTAGTTGATCAGGATCTGCGCCTCGAAATCTTCCGACCGCACTTTCCTTATCAACGCTCAGGAAAATGTCTTGTCCTGCAAGTTCACGAAGCAGCATCCGTTGAGCAGGATCGCTTTCCTGAAACTCATCAACCAAGATGGTTCTAAATCGCTCTCGAAGTTGATTGGCAAGATCTGGGTTTTGCCTCAGATGATGAAAAGATTCAATTACTATCTGGCTCGGATCGATCCTTCGCTTTGAATCGCCCGCAGAGATTTCCTGCATCACTAACGAACCTTGGTACCGCCTCCAAAACTCCGCGCACGACTGCCAATATTTTTCGCGGTGCTCGCTTCCCTTCGCACTTAAAATATCTGGAGAGAGGTTTCTTTCTGCGGCCCTCAAAATAAGATCGCGTAATTCGCGAGCAAAGCCACGAGTAGCAATTGCCGGAGAACCGGGATCAACTAACTCCGTAGGCCAATATGTCGATCCGCTTTCGAGTAGATCTGCTAAATCACCTTCTAATAATTGGCGAATATAGAAATCCTGTTCCGGTCCAGACATAAGAATTGGTTCGGGATCATCGACGTTGGATTTCATTTTCAAAATCGAAAAAGCCAGTGAATGAAAGGTGCGAGCAATCGGTTCTTTCATGGCGACAGTTGTATGTAAAGCCACGGCGTCGCGAAGTTCAGAGGCACGATCTCGGCCATAGGTGATCATCAAGATCGAATTGGGATCTTGACCTTCACGTATCCGCGATAGCGCCGCTTCGATAAGAGTCGAAGTCTTGCCAGTCCCGGGTCCACCGCGAAGAATCACTGGAGACCCACGATGTTCGACTGCTTTCATTTGATCTTCATTGAAATGTAGCTTTTTCTCGGGCACGGCAGGGCGGACGAGAGCGCCGATCAGTCTCGCGTCCGTTGACATGCTCATGACACCCATTCAACCCGAGATCGGTGACAATCTCGCGCAATTGAGGCAAATGGCAGTGACTTCAAGAGGTCTTCGCTCGCAGTTAGTTGTGCCTTGAGTAATCCTGAATAGACTTGGCAACCTTTGAAAGGATCACGCATGCAAAAGTTGAGAGTAATTGGCGCATCTTGGTGTCCCGATTGCAAACGGTCAAAGACATTTTTGGGCCAACACCGCATTGCCTATGACTGGGTTGATATGGAAAATAACCCCGAAGCGATCGCTGAAGTCGAGCACCTCAATGGAGGAAAACGCTCCATTCCCACAATCATATTCCCAGATGGCAGCATCTTGGTCGAACCCACGAACGACGAGCTTGCAGATAAATTGAACATTGCTCGTTCTGCAGACAATGATTTCTATGACCTCGTCATTGCCGGTGGCGGTCCTGCGTCCCTCACGACTGCTATCTATGCTGCACGCGAAAATCTAAAAGTGCTCATCGTGGAAAAATCCTCGGTTGGTGGACAGGCGGGGGTCACGGAGAGATTCGACAACTATCCAGGTTTTCCGGATGGAATCGGTGGAGCAGATCTTGCAGATCGATTTACGCAGCAAGCAAGAAAATACGGCGTCGAAATTCTTCAGGCTGTTCGTGTAGAAAACTTCACATCAAATGAGATGGGAATTGACGTCCTTACTTCCACAAATCAATTGATTCAAGCGCGTGCTCTCATGTTGGCCACAGGTTCTACATACCGTCGCACCGATGCCATTGGTGAAGATGAACTGATCGGTGCGGGGATTCATTTTTGCGCTACGTGCTACGGTCCTTTTTACAAAGGCGCTGAGGAATTGGTAGTTCTCGGCGGTGGCAATTCGGGCTTAGAGGAAGGTCTATTCCTAACTCAATTCGCCGATCACGTGACAGTGATTGAACGTGGTCGCTCTCTGAAGGGATCGAAGTTATTGCAGGAAAAAGTTCTCAATCACGAAAAGATGAGCGTTAAATTCAACCTTGGAGTAAAGGAATTTACCTCCACCGAGGGCGGAAAGAAAACATTTGAGCACGCGGCCGATGGAGCATTCGTGTTCATTGGTCTGGATCCAAACACTAAATGGCTCCCAGCCGGCATAGATCTGGATGAGCGAGGTTTTATTAAGACTGATCAAATGTTCAGAACCTCACTCGCGGGCGTCTTTGCAGCCGGCGACGTCCGAGCAGGATCTACAAAGCAATTGGCGTCTGCAGTTGGAGAAGGCGCGGCAACGGCGATCCAAATTCGTTACTACTTAGATTCTCTGAGCTAAAAGAAAGACTCTCGAGTTCATTTTTCAAGGTGTATTAGAAAATGAGTTTTCACTCTCCAATCAGTCTCAAATGGGAGTTAATGCCTGCTATACGATGTCATTTCCATGATTAAAGGCCGTAAGTACAGAACAGTGCCCATGGTCATGGTCGCTCCATATTTTGCTCTCATGCTTTTTACTGGCTTTATTCCTCTTTTTTACGCCATTCGAGAAGTCGCAAACCCATCATGGGTGAATTTGGAAGGTAGCTACTCCACGCTATTCCGAATATTGAAGGACTTTCGCGTCGTACCTGACCTTCGTCACACTTTCTTCCTTTTACTCGTTTTCGTACCTGTGACGATTATTTCCGTCTTAGCACTTTCTCTTCTATTAGATGCAACAGCGGTTCGCGGAAATACCTTTATGAGATTGGTGTTCCTTCTACCCGGAATTGTCTCGGGGGGAATCTCGGTTGTAATTTGGATGTACTTCCTGGGCAGGCACATAAATTGGAACCCCGGGAATGTGAAATGGTTAATCGCGGGAATCGCCTTCTCATCGGGTGCTGGAAGTTGGGTTGTTATCCAGTATGGCTCGTTGCGCTCGATATCCCATGAAATCCTAGAAGCGGCAAGAGTCGATGGATGCAACCGAATCCAATTGGCGATGAGGATCAAGCTTCCTCTGATTAGTCGCTACATCGGCTACATGGCCATCCTTCTTACCGCAGCAGCAATCCAGATATATAGCGAACCCGCATTGCTAACTTCAGATGGTTTAACCTCGAACTGGTGGTCTCTAAACCAAGTTGCTTACAGCTACGCTTTTCAAACGGCCGATTTTGCAGGCGGAACTGCTTTGTCGTTGGACATGCTAATACCAAGCGTAATCATTGGGATTATTTTCGTTTTAAAAACCGATTTCCTAAAACGTGATGCTTACCAATGAGACAAAATTACGAAAGAAGAAACGCAGTTCTCATTAAATTGACTTTATGGGCTCTCACCATTCTCGTTCTCGTGCCTTTTATTTGGCTGCTAAGAGAGGCGGGACCAAATTACGTAGCCTCTTTCAGGTTTCTTTTTATGAATCAAAATGGAATTGCCATCGCCTGGCTAAAGAATTCACTCCTTTTTACATTTTCGTCTCTAACAATCTCCGTCTTATCTTGCGTTGTCGCTGGGTTTGTTTTAGCAATTCTCGAAGTTCCATTTCGAAAGACCATGTTATTTATAACCCTAATCACCATGCTGATTCCTATTACGGCAATGGCGATGCCGCTGTATGTCCTGATTGATAAAATCCACTTAACAGACAATTTATTCGGTCTAATCATTGCAAGCTCCTACTATCCATTTGGCGCTTTTCTTTCCTATCTTTATTTCGTATCAGCACTACCTGGTGATCTCGTTAATATGGGTCGAATCGACGGTTTGGGAGATTGGGGACTTTTCTGGCACCTAGGAATTCCTCTCTCTAAAGCTCTTTGGTCGATCATTATCTTTTTCTCATTTCTGAGTCTGTGGAACAGTTATCAACTTCCTTCGATTCTGCTTACCGATCCCATGCACGCCACTTTGCCAATGGGGTTGATGCTTCTTTATGGAAACGGAACTGCGATCGTTGGTGTACTCATGCTCGTTCCGGTAATCCTGCTCTATCTACTTTCACAACGAAGTATCGAAAGAGGAATCTTCAGCGGCGCAGTAAAGGGATAACGCGGTCTGGTTTGCTCTCTTGATTAATATCTCAATAGCCGCTTCAATGGCAGAATGATTTATGACGTTCAGAAAATCCGAAATGATTTTCCCTCGCTCGATTCTGGGTTGGCTTTTTTTGATGGCCCTGGCGGTAGCCAAGTACCTGTGGAAGTGGGTAATGCAATTGCAGAAGCCATTACTAAACCAATATCGAACAGAAACACCGTAACCCAATCCGAAAGAAACGCTGAAGAGATCGTTATAAATTTTCGTCACGCAGTAGCGGACTTGATAAATGCCGATCCCAATGGCGTTGTTTATGGTCGGAGTTGGACTCAAATCACCTACGACTTCTCACGAACTCTGGCTAAAACATGGAAGCCTGGTGACGAAATAATTGTCACCAACCTCGACCACGATTCAAATATCAGACCTTGGGTTCAGGCCGCCGAAAGAGTTGGAGCCGTAGTTCGATGGGCAAAATTTGATATTACAACTGGAGAATTGCCGACTTCGGCCATTTCCGAATTGCTCAACGAAAAGACTCGGCTGGTCGCTGTAACTGGTGCAGGAAATACCTTGGGAACTCGACCCGATATCAAGGCGATCGCCTCGGAAGTTCATCGCACCAAAGCGCTACTTTATGTGGACGGCGTTCATTTAACTCCACATACCTCAATAGATATGAAGGCGCTCGGCGCAGACTTTTATGGATTTTCTTTCTATAAATTCTTCGGACCGCACTGCTCGGCGTTAGCAGCAAATCCGGAATTGCTAGAGAAGTTAGACAATGACAAATTATTACCTTCCACGAGCGCGGTCCCTGAGCGGTTTGAGTTCGGAACCCTTCCATACGAGTTAATAATGGCAAGCAGATAACTCGCCGGGAAAAGATTCTCGGGGCAATGCACGCGATTGAAAAGTATGAAGATGAATTATTCATGTTTATGGAATCTGAAATTAAATCATTGCCTGGCGTGATCACCTACGGCCACGCAAAGAAACGGACCCCAACGATTTACTTTAATCTCGCAGGTCTAGCGGGCGCAGATGTCTATCGACACCTGGCAAAATTGAAAGTGAATGCGCCTGCCAGCAATTTCTACGCTTTGGAAGTTTCTCGGGCGCTGGGTTTAGGCGACAGTGGCGCTCTACGCGTTGGACTCGCGCCTTACAGTACGCACGATGATGTCACGAGACTTATAGAGGGTTTACGCGAATTAGCGAAGTGAATTACATTCGCAAATAAGATGCCCCATTAAAGTCTAGAACTGCACCGCTTGCCCATTCACTATCGGCTGATGCTAAGAAGTAAACAGCTTTCGCTAATTCATCTGGTTTTGCGACGCGATTAAATGGACTTTGACCTCGAATCTCGTCGCCCACCGGGCCATCCAACAATATAGCCGCCATTTCCGTTTCAACAAATCCAGGAGCTAACGTTGTGACACCTATATGCATTGGAGCAAGTGCTTTTGCAATTGATTGACCAAAGGCGACTATCCCAGCCTTCGATGCGCCGTACGCGGGATTCAATGGTTCTCCACGGAAAGCACCGCGCGAACCAATGTTTACGATCCGCGAGGTACCGTTTTTGGGCATATGTTGCAACGCGCACCAAGTGACGTTAGCCGCTCCGATGAGGTTGATCCCAATTGTTTGTTCCCACGCATTTTGCCACTCCTCGTACGTTGTGGATTCAATGGGGTGATCAACGAATACGCCAGCGTTATTAATTAAAACGTCAATTCTTCCAAAGTCCTGCGCAACATGTTCGACCATGTTCCGAATCGCCTCAGGATCGCGAAGATCTGCTTGAGCCGTCAGATGGCCTTCACCTTGCAGTGCGGTCTTGACATTCTCTGCATCGGCTTTGGAGGAAACATAGTGAACGGCAATTCGATCACCGGCTTTCGCAAATTCGCGTGCGATGGCCGCACCGATACCGCGTGAGCCCCCAGTTATTAGAACATTGCGCCTCGTCATAGTTGAACTCTAGTCACGGAATTCAAAGAATCAGATCGAAGAATCAAAATGGGGCAGTGCCCACTTCATAGCTTCATCGTAACTATTTTCAAAAATCGAGCGATGGCTGTCGTCTTCCGTTAAATGAATTTCAGTCCGCGGAGTATTTGCCGCTAACCATTCACCGTGGGTATGAGGAACCGTCGCATCGGCCTTGCCATGCCAAATCCCAATTGGAATACGGTTTGTATTTAGGTCCAAGCCCCAAGGGGTGTAGTACGCACGAATATCGTCTAATGGCCCCTCCGCCCCCGGCGCTATCGCTGCTTTCATCGACGTGTAATGGAAATCAAGAAAGGCGGTACTGACTCTTTGCTTTTCGGGAAATGCCATATTTACTTCCATGATTCCTTCTTGCGTGATAGCAAGAATCTCTTCTCGCTCCCCTTCCAGAGCACGTCGCGCGGCTAAGGGATCAAAAGTCGACGCGGGACTGACTTCCTCATCGGTATTCAATTCGACACTTGGCGACTCGATCGGTCGCAAGGGACAAAACGCAACTGAAGCAACAATTAGATCTGGAAGTAAAACGGCAGAAGCTACGGCGTGAGATCCTCCGCCAGAGAATCCGATTGTGGCTAAACGTGAGATCTTGAGGTGGTAAGCAATAGCGGTTACATCGGTAGCGTGGTCCGCAATTGTTCGACCTGGCTGTGCAGTGGAGCCACCATATCCCGGTCGGTCATATCCAATGACGAAAAGTCTATGGCGTTTAGCATCTTCTATAAGTGGCGGATACAAGGTGCGCCCCTCCCACGTTCCACTGTGAAAGAGAACCGCGCGTCCGGCAGGATCACCAAAAGTCTGGACGCAAAGAATTCGTCCATCTGAGGATTTCACATTCAAATTACTTATCACAGTTTTGGTGAACCTCCCAATACGTGACCGCCTATAAGCCATTGAGTAAAGAAGATCTCGCCTTTCGCATTGGACGTAATTCCGTGGGGAGCTATGACGGAACCAAGTGCGAACTGCGGTTTTACAGGTCTTCCTGCGTCATTAACTGCATTTGGCCAACCCGGTGTTCCATGAATATCTGGACCAGAAATAACGTCTTCAACTAAGCCATCATCACCAACATAAACTAAAGATCCGTAAAGCTGCGTGACTATCAATCCATTTCCGTATCGAGTAATCCCACTCGGGCTACTCAGGGCGAGATGATTAACGACTCGCGTGATCGAACCATCAGGAGACATCCAAACCAATCGCTTATTTGCGCGATCTGCCACTACTAATTCGTAACCATTCACCCCATCGATGCACTTAATGGCATGAGGGCAATTAAATGCCAAACCAGTCTTCTCCCCCGTGAAATGTTCAAGGAATTCACCTTTCGCGCTAAACCTCAAAACCAAATAACTTGAGTAACCGTCGGCAATCCAAATTTCACCATTGGGCGCCACTGTTAAGCCCGTCGGGGACCAAGTTTTTTCCGCAAAGGCTGGCAGATTCGGCTGAACCAATTCTTGGAGAATTCTTCCATCGGTATCAATTCGAACGACTCGAGCAGGAGTGAATCGATCGACGTAAGCATCTCCTTCAAGTACGTACTTATGTCCGATGTCGCAAAGCCAAATTCCATTCTCAGCAGCAACAACGTCATGCATTTCGTGAACGGCAGTCTCAACAAGTTCCCTTGTTCGGGAGACCAGATCTTCAATCACCAATGTAGATCCATCTGGAGCTGCATAGATAAGCCGACCATCGGTAAGCGCGTCAATTCCAGAATGTTGCCATTCAATATCTGTGGATTCGCCTTCGAAAATATTGTGCCACGTAAACTCAGGCACCGAAGTTTTGGATGTGAATCTCAATCCGACCCGGTCTCCATGGCCGCGCGATTTAAAGGCTCGTTGGCCGCAGAATTCTTTTTTGTCGAAGAGGCAATCGCTTCCGCCCCACCATTTTCAAGTTGACCAATAAGTTGGAAATCTCCCCCACCTAGTTGCCCTTGCGCTCGATACAACTCAAGTTTTGCTCGAGTGTCAGCAATATCAAGGTTACGCATGGTTAATTGACCAATTCGGTCAACGGGGCCGAATGCAGCATTTTCAGTACGCTCCATCGACAATTTATCGGGATGATAACTAAAGGCAGGTCCTTGAGTATTGATGATCGAGTAATCATCACCTCGTCGAAGTCGAATAGTCACCTCACCAGTTACCGCAGACGCAACCCAACGTTGTAAAGATTCACGAAGCATCAGTGCCTGCGGATCTAGCCAACGACCTTCATAAAGGAGGCGGCCCAAGCGACGACCTTCGGCGTGATAATTGGCAATCGTATCTTCGTTGTGAATAGCGCTAATCAATCGCTCGTATGCAATAAAAAGCAGCGCCATGCCGGGGGCTTCATAAATTCCACGACTCTTAGCTTCAATGATTCTGTTCTCAATTTGATCGGCCATTCCCAAACCGTGGCGTCCACCAATGGCATTAGCTTCATTAATTAAAGACACAGAGTCGGCAAACTCTTTTCCGTTAATTGCAACGGGGCGACCTTGTACAAATTGGATCTTCACATCTTCTGCTGGGATGACAACAGTTTCATCCCAAAATCGAACGCCCATAATCGGTTCAACAATTTCGAGAGAAGTGTCGAGGTGCTCCAGAGTTTTAGCTTCGTGCGTTGCGCCAAGAATATTGGCATCAGTTGAGTAGGCCTTTTCAACACTGTCTCGGTATGGCAACTTGTTAGCGACAAGCCACTCTGACATTTCCTTACGCCCGCCAAGCTCACGTACGAAATCCGCGTCCAACCAAGGCTTATAGATTCTTAAATTTGGATTTGCTAACAGTCCGTAACGATAGAAACGTTCAATGTCATTTCCTTTATATGTGGAGCCATCTCCCCAGATTTCAACGTTATCTTGCAACATGGCCCGCACCAGCAAAGTTCCTGTTACCGCACGGCCCAACGGAGTGGTGTTGAAGTACTGCTTTCCGCCAGAACGAATGTGGAAAGCTCCACATGCAATGGCTGCGAAACCTTCCTCAACGAGTGGTTGTTTGCAATCTACGAGTCGAGATATTTCGGCGCCATAATCTTTCGCGCGAGCAGGAACCGAATCAATATCTGGTTCGTCATACTGACCAAGATCGGCAGTGTAGGTGCACGGAACGGCGCCTTTTGAGCGCATCCATGCAACAGCGACTGAAGTATCAAGACCGCCAGAAAAGGCAATCCCAACTCTTTCTCCGACAGGCAGTGAGGCTAGGACTTTAGACATGTCCGAAGTCTAACCGAGGGCACGATTTCCCCGTTGATGGGCAAAGTTGAACAACCTGCGGAGCGCAGAGTACATTAGTGATTTAGTGGCTATACTGCTTCCAAAGTTCCGCCCTGATTATAAGAGCCCCTGGGCTCTGCCGGTTAAACGGCTAGTCAGGGCGGTCACCTTTTCCGACCTAATAATAAGGTTTGTATCCGCTTTGAATAATGTCGAATTCAGTTGGTTTCAGTGAACTCGCTATTGCAACCCATGGACGTGGCTCATTTCGCTCCAATTCAACATATTTCGCCCAGCAAATGTAGTCAGCAATTTGGCCATTTGCATCGGTCTTCATCTGATGAAAATAGATTCGAAACGGCTTTTTATTGGCTTTCAATTCGGGCTTCACTGCCGCCATAAATGCTCCTTGATTCTTTTTGCTTAACGCTTGATCGAAGACAATTACCACTTGAGAAAACAATTCCGCAGAAAATGAAGATAACGCGTACTTTATTATGGCTTTCCCAAAGAGTCCGTAAATTCCAGAAGGTGATTGGAAACTGGTCGCCAGCAAATTTTTCTCGCCGAAAATGACGTGCGCTCGAATATTATTGAGCGAATCAATGATTGGAAAGACTCGATCTCTCACGGCTTGTCTGTCTTCGGATGCGTGGAAATCTGAAATATCTACTCCCTCCGCCATTAATTGGTATTTAAGGGCATTTAGTTTCGAGGCAGACTCGATCGGAGATGTCGCCATTACCCCAGCCATGACAAAATGTTTCGTTCCGCGTGAAGTGAAATCAAAATTTCCTGACTCATCAATGAACACAAAAAGTGAATCCCAGGGATTCCGCAATTCAAGGTTTGACCCAATTTTCGGATCACTCGACAAAGCACTCATTCACCGATGGTATTGAAAGGCTTAAGCATTCTTTTCAAATTCCACAGATATGACGAATAACCTGAGATTGTGACCATAGAATTTCGACACCTTCTGACCGAAGGATCTCCGCCTATGCGTCTAGGTTGGCTCTCTTTTGGCGAGAGGTAAGGCGAGCGCGTTCGGATCCATCAAGAATTAGCTTGCGAATACGGACAACTGCCGGAGTCACCTCGACGCATTCATCTTCACGACAAAATTCGAGGGCACCTTCCATATTGAGTTTCTTAGGCGGGATAAGACGCTCTGATTCATCCGTGCCTGAAGCACGCATATTGGTGAGCTTCTTCTCGCGAACACAGTTAACGTCCATGTCATCGGAGCGAGAGTTCTCACCGATAACCATGCCTTCATACACATCGTCGCCAGGTTCGACGAAGATGCTTCCGCGATCCTGAATTCCGTAGAGGGCATAAGAAGTAACTGCGCCCATACGGTCAGAGACCAAAGAACCAGTTCCGCGCGTCCGAATGTCGCCATGCCAGGCTTCGTATCCGTCAAATACATGGTGGATAAGCCCAGTGCCACGTGTCTCGGTGAGGAACTCGGTACGGAAACCAATGAGGCCTCGTGAAGGCACTCGATATTCCAAACGAATCCAGCCGGTGCCGTGGTTAACCATTTGCTCCATGCGCGCTTTACGCAGGGCCATCAATTGAGTAATCACGCCCAGGAAATCTTCGGGAGCATCAATGGTCAAGTGCTCCATTGGCTCATGAACTTTGCCATCAATGTGCTTGATAACTACTTGTGGCTTTCCAACGGTTAGTTCGAAACCTTCGCGCTTCATGATTTCAACGAGCACTGCAAGCTGAAGTTCTCCGCGACCTTGTACTTCCCATGTATCTGGACGTTCGGTGTTCAAAACTCGAAGTGAAACGTTACCTACTAATTCTGCATCCAGTCGACCCTTTACTTGGCGAGCAGTAAGTTTTGACCCGCTCTTTCCCGCAAGCGGTGATGTGTTGATACCGATTGTCATCGAGATTGATGGTTCGTCAACGATAATCAACGGAAGTGCAACAGGATTTTCAATGTCAGCAAGTGTCTCGCCCAAAGTAATTGTCTCGATACCAGCGACCGCAATGATGTCTCCAGGATGTGCTTCCGGGGCAGGTACGCGCTCAAGTGCTTCCGTAATAAGAAGCTCGGAAACTTTAACCTTCTCGGTGGTGCCATCGGTCTTCATCCATGTGACCATCTGACCCTTACGAATTACTCCCTCACGAACTCGACATAAAGCGAGGCGACCAAGAAATGGAGATGAATCAAGGTTGGTGACGTGTGCCTGCAAAGGTGCGCCTTCGTGATACTCGGGTGCTGGGATAGCAGAAAAGATAGTGTCAAAAAGAACGTCCAAGTTTTCTTCTTCTGGCATTCCGCCATTCGCCGTGCGTGTAAGGGATGCGCGCCCTGCCTTTGCTGATGCATAAACAATAGGGAATTCAATCTGCTTTTCATTTGCGTCGAGATCCAAGAAAAGTTCGTATGTCTCGTCAACAACTTCAGCAATACGAGAGTCAGGGCGGTCAACTTTGTTAATGACCAAGATGACAGGAAGATTCTTTTGAAGCGCCTTGCGAAGGACGAAACGAGTCTGAGGAAGTGGGCCCTCTGAGGCATCCACTAGCAAGATAACCCCATCAACCATTTCGAGTCCGCGTTCAACTTCTCCACCAAAGTCTGCGTGACCCGGGGTGTCGATAATGTTCACAATTGTGTCGCCCCGCTTTACCGCAGTGTTCTTAGCAAGAATGGTGATGCCTTTTTCGCGCTCAAGGTCCATCGAGTCCATCATGCGCTCTTGGCCTTCGCCTTGCTTTTTATAAGCGGCAAATGCGCCTGACTGCCACAACATGGCGTCCACAAGGGTGGTTTTGCCGTGGTCAACGTGGGCGATGATCGCCACATTTCGTAGATTCTCACGCTTTTTGATGGGCAATCCCGCTAAATGCGCGGTTGATGGCTTAGGCATTGTTCCTCAGATTCACTCGATTGTGCTCATGATCAACATCAATAGAGCGGTGCAGAATACCATCTAGCGCGTATAACCCTTAAATCGAGAGTTATTCACGCGCAAAAAACGATGAGATAGCGTTACAAAATCTGCAACACCTGCTTTAGGAGTTTTGAGGGAAACCTAAATTGATTCCGCCGTGGCTTGGATCAAGCCATCGACTCGTGACAACTTTTCCACGCGTGAAGAATTGAACACCTTCAGTGCCATGGGCATGTGAATCACCAAAGAGTGAATTCTTCCATCCGCCAAATGAGAAATATGCCATGGGGACCGGGATAGGAACATTGATTCCCACCATTCCGACTTCTACTTCATTTTGATATCGACGAGCTGCGCCGCCATCATTTGTAAATATTGCCGTTCCGTTTCCATACATGTGACTATTTACAAGATTAAGTGCTTCGTCATAACTCTTAACGCGAATAACACTTAGTACAGGCCCAAAAATTTCTTCTTTATATATGGACATCTCAGGAGTTACGTTGTCGAAAAGAGTTGGTCCCAACCAAAAACCATCGCCAGCAACCTCCACTCCACGTCCATCAACAACGAGGGTTGCTCCCGCTTTCATTCCAGCTTCAATATACGACGCCACTTTGTCGCGATGCACTTTGGTAACCAAGGGACCCATATCCGCGCCTTGAGTTCCGTCTCCAGTTTTGAGGCCGGCCATTCGCTTGGTGATTTTCGCAATTAATTCATCTGCAACTGGTTCGACTGCAACAACCACAGAAATGGCCATGCAGCGCTCTCCCGCAGAACCAAATCCCGCATTAATCGCAGAATCCGCAGTGAGTTCAAGATCGGCGTCTGGCAAAACGACCATGTGATTCTTCGCACCGCCCAGTGCCTGAATGCGCTTGCCAGCCTTTGTTCCATTTTCATAGACATATCTCGCGATTGGAGTGGACCCAACAAATGAAACCGCTTTGATCCCAGGATGAACTAGGAGCGCGTCCACTGCTTCCTTATCTCCATGAACAACATTGAATACGCCGTCGGGTAGTCCGGCTTCTTTCCAAAGTTTCGCCAAGAACATCGCAGCGCTTGGATCCTTTTCAGATGGCTTAACAATTACTGAATTTCCAGTAGCAATAGCGATTGGGAAAAACCACATAGGAACCATCGCTGGAAAGTTAAACGGTGAAATAATCGCAACAGGCCCAAGAGGTTGACGAATCGAATACACGTCCACACCTGTGGAGACTTCCTCTGAGAATCCGCCTTTGAGTAAATGTGGAATACCACATGCAAATTCAACTACTTCAAGGCCACGTGTTACCTCACCAGCAGCATCAGAAAGTACTTTGCCATGCTCTGCTGTGATTAGTGCTGCAATCTTCTCCTTATTGACATTGACGAGTTCACGAAAAGCAAAAAGCACTTGC
Source organism: Actinomycetota bacterium (assembly GCA_026392695.1). Classification (GTDB taxonomy): domain Bacteria; phylum Actinomycetota; class Actinomycetes; order Nanopelagicales; family Nanopelagicaceae; genus QYPT01. The sequence goes on from JAPLBP010000073.1 coordinate 28,040, forward strand.
ACTCGCTTTGTCAGCGAACTATGACGCCAAGAATCAAAAGCTTGAGCTGCAACTTTCACGGCGGCATCAATTCGCGCGCTATCGGCGAAATCAACTTTGCCCGTTATGTGACCTGTTGCAGGATTGTAAATATCGCCTTGTCGCTCGGCGGTGTCACTCACTTCTGAGCCATTAATCCAATGTTTTACGTGATTCATAGCCCGAGGTTACTTCATCGCGTTAGGATGACGCTACTTCGTCTTTTGAAAGGGATGTGTCGTGGAATCGCCCATTAATGACCCAGCAGCAGGGGCGGCCGTCTACGCCGCTGATCGCGAAAATGTATTTCACTCTTGGTCTGCGCAAGCCCAGATTGCTCCAATACCAGTAGCGGGTGCATCCGGTTCATACTTTTGGGACTACTCGGGAAAAACCTATTTAGACTTTTCATGTCAATTAGTTTTCACCAACATCGGGCATCAGCATCCAAAAGTTGTTAAAGCAATTCAGGAGCAAGCCGCAATTCTTACAACGATCGCTCCACAACATGCCAACGTCGCGCGAAATGAAGCCGCTAAACGCATTATTGAACTGGCCGGTGAGCCATTCAAGAAAGTCTTCTTTACAAACGCTGGCGCGGACGCTGTCGAAAATGCGATTCGCATGGCTAGAGGGCACACTCATCGCCATAAAATTCTTTCTACTTACAGGTCGTACCACGGCAATACGGGTTCAGCTATAAATTCCACGGGCGACCCACGACGTTTCCCAAACGAATTCAGCTTTGGGCACGTCCATTTCTGGGGTCCATATCTTTATCGCTCTGCATTCTGGGCTGAGAATGAAGCACAGGAATGTCAGCGCGCACTTGAGCACTTAGAACAGACGATTATTTTTGAAGGACCAAAGACGATTGCCGCAATTCTTCTTGAAAGTGTCCCAGGTACGGCTGGAATTCTCGTTCCACCTGCCGGCTACCTCGACGGCGTTCGCGCACTCTGCGATAAGTACGGAATTCTTTGGATCGCAGACGAAGTAATGGCTGGCTTTGGTCGCACTGGTAAATGGTTTGCTTTCGAGCATTCCAAGTCGGTTCCGGACTTAATCGTTTTCGCTAAGGGAGTAACTTCGGGTTATGTCCCATTGGGCGGCATCGTTATTCGCGATGAAATAGCAAAAACCTTCGATGATCGCGTTTTCCCTGGTGGACTCACTTACTCTGGCCATCCATTAGCTTGCGCAACTGCTGTGGCAACGATCGATGCCATGAAAGAGGAGAAGATTGTCGAAAATGCGGCGCACATCGGCAAGACAATTCTTGGTCCGGGACTTCACGAACTTGCAAAGAAGCACCAAGTAATTGGCGATATTCGTGGAGTAGGCGTCTTCTGGGGAATGGATATTGTGACCAACCGCGAAGCACGCACCCCAATCGCCCCATACGGTGGGTCCAGTCCTGAGATGAATGAATTGGTTAACGCCTGTAAGGCAAATGGCCTTATGCCATTCCCTAACTTCAATCGCCTTCACATGACACCACCTTGCAATATAAACGAAGCCGACGCGAAGTTGGGTCTTGAACTTCTGGATAAGTCGTTGGCGGAAATTGGCAAGCACTACAAGGACTAACTGTGTCCATTGAAATTCGTGTACTCACCGCAGCAGAAATGGAAAAACTGCTGCCAAGATTTGCGGAGATTCTCTGTGAGTCCGTCCTCAGCGGAGCCTCAATGCACTTTCTTGCGGATATCACTCAAGAGTCGGCTAAAGATTTCTGGCGAGGGGTTCTGGAGAAAGCCCAAAGCAATTCCGTACGCGTTCTCGGAGCCTTCGTTGAGGGAGTGCTTGCAGGCACTGTCACGCTAGTTCTAGACACTCCACCCAACCAACAACATCGGGCCGATGTTTCCAAACTTCTTGTAAGTTCCCAGTATCGGCGTCGAGGAATTGCTCGAGCTCTAATGTCCGAGTTAGAGAACGTGGCGCAAGAGGCAAAAAGAAGGCTTCTTGTACTCGATACTGGCAGCGGATCAGGGGCTGAATTCCTTTATCTCGAATTAGGCTGGATAAAAGTTGGGGAGATCCCCCGATACTCGTTAGAAATGAATGGCGAACTTTTAGCGAGCTCATATTTCTATAAAGAATTAACTTCTCCTAATGAGTCAGCGTAACTTTAGATAGGCCAACTGGAGCGTCCGGGTCAAGGCCCGACTTAATGGCACATCCAAGAACGAAGCGTTGCAGTGAAATCGCGTCAGATGAGCTACGACGGCACTTGGTCTGCAATAAAAGATTATTGGGAAGAACTTATAGAGATCAGTTACATGGAACAAGAACAATCGTTTTTGCGTTACTCAGTGATAAGAAATATGTTGTCGCGTACCTTGACTTGAAGGATGATCACTACTCTGCGTGGTCATTAAGAACGGCAAGGATTACTTCACAAATTCCAAACGTTAGGAGATAATTGATCATGGCTAAAAGACTTGATGCAATACGGACTGAAGCAGACAGAATTAGAGATGATGCCCGCGATCCTCTATTGAAAATGCTTGATGACGCCGACGTGAGCATGCAGGAAATCTTCGATAAAATGGGTTGGGAACCAATTCCAGCTGACTTACTCGAAAGAAGCGAAAAGTAAGTCAGCGACTTCGCTCCGACTAAACGTTAAATCTAAACTCCACCACGTCGCCATCATGCATGACATATTCCTTGCCTTCCATGCGAACTTTTCCTTTTGCCTTTGCTTCGGACATGGAACCGCAGGAAACTAAATCGTCAAAAGAAACAACTTCTGCCTTAATAAATCCCTTTTGAAAATCTGTGTGAATGACGCCAGCGGCCATGGGTGCGGTATCGCCTTTATGAATAGTCCAGGCGCGCGCCTCTTTAGGACCGGCAGTGAGATAGGTCTGCAAACCCAGAGTTCTAAACCCAACGTGAGCTAACGTCGCCAAACCTGGTTCTTCTAATCCAATCGATTGAAGAAGTTCGAGTGCATCTTCATCGCTCAATTCAGCAAGTTCTGATTCAGTCTTAGCATCAAGGAAAATTGCTTCTGCTGGTGCGACAAGGTCGATCAAGCTTTTACGCAAGACCGCATCATCGAGTTCGGCAGCGTCAACATTGAAAACATAAATAAATGGTTTAGCTGTCATGAGATGAAGTTCTGCGAGCGCTGATAAATCCACGTCGCTACCCGAAAGAGGCTTACCTGAATTAAGAACCTTTTCGGCCTTCTTTATTTCATCGACAACGCTCTGACGTTCTTTGTTGACGCGCGCTTCTTTTTCTATCCGAGGCAACGCTTTTTCAATCGTCTGAAGATCTGCCAGTGCCAATTCAGTATTAATAATTTCAAGATCACTGGCAGGATCGACTCGCCCTTCAACATGGATAACGTCGCCATCGCTAAAGACTCGAATGACCTGACAGATAGCATCGGTCTCACGGATGTTGGCAAGGAATTGATTGCCAAGACCTTCACCGACTGATGCGCCTTTCACAATGCCGGCAATGTCCACGAAAGAGACAACGGCTGGTAGAAGTTTCTGGGAACCAAAGATCTCGGCCAGGACGGCTAGGCGTGGATCAGGCACCCCAACCACGCCAATATTGGGCTCAATTGTGGCGAATGGATAGTTGGCCGCCAGGACGTTGTTCTTGGTCAAAGCGTTAAAAAGGGTGGATTTACCCACGTTTGGCATACCGACGATTCCGATAGAGAGGCTCACAAGGAGTAGAGCCTACGGGGCTTCGTCAGTGGTTACTGCCACGATAGGAGCATGAGCACTTCTTTAGGCGTAATTCTTGGTCTCCTAGTCGGGGCAGCCATCGGATTCTTGATGGCGCGAGTGCGAGGGGCGGGCTCGGATGCTGAATTGAAGGCAGCACGAGGCTCAATCACGTCCCTCGAAAAGCAAATCGCGACCATGCAAGGAGCGCAGACCGAGACAACTCGTCTGGCTAGCGAACTCGAAGCAATGAAGAAATCCGTTGAAACACTCTCGGCTCAAGCTCGTGAAGCGGATCGAAGTCGCATAAAGGCCGAGGAAGATATCCGCAAAGACCTCACCTATATGTCCACGACAAATAAGTCTCTACTTGAAGAGACGACAAAGATAGCTGGGGCACTTTCCAGCTCTCAAACTCGCGGAAAACATTTCACTTCCGGGATCGAGTGTTCTCTTTATTGACTCGAAATTTCCCTTCGAGAGAATTTTGCAGGCATTTGATACTCACGATGAAAGTGAACGCGAACTCCTTGTGCAGGAACATGCAAAAGATTTACTCAAGCACGTTGACGCTCTCGCTAAACGGGGTTACGCGGACAAAGAATCCTCGCCAAACTTTGTGGTTCTTTTTGCACCGTTTGAATCAATCTTGACCGAAGCACTTCGTGTGGACTCTCGATTGCTGGAAAAGGCATTTGCAAAAGGAGTCACTATTGCTACACCCACAACAATGATGGCCTTGCTACGCACGGTGGGATATATATTCAGTAGAAATCGCCTTGCTGAGAGCGCAACGGAAATTCAAGAGTTAGCAGGAACATTCTTGAAAAACGTTGCATCACTTCATGTCAAAATCGTCACCGTTGGCGATCGACTGAAGAGCACCTTAAAGGCGTACAACGAGATGATCCCGACGGCTGAAAGCACCGTCCTGAGTCCTGCCAAGAAAATTGTGAACCTGGGCGTGTCAGGGGATACCAGTAAACTAAAGGCAATTCCGGAGATCTCTGAAAATGTACGAACTCTCAAGAGCAACCTTGCTCTGGACGCTCCGGATGATTTTATTGATGCTGAAGAGTTAGTGGACGAGGAGTAAAGATGAGCGCGCAAACTGAGATCAAGAAACCTTCAGTGAAGGTTGGGCTTACAAAGCAAGGCGTAGCCATCCTTCAAAGTCTCTTCATCACCCTTGTCGTTGTTCTTGAAATCCTTGTGCGCCATGGTGTGGGTGCCATAAGCGGCGTCGCAATTTGCATCGCAACCATTGGATCTGTTCGTTTTGGTCGCCTCGGAACCGAGTATGTATCGGCTGCTACCGCTCCGTTGGCCTTCGCATTTGCAGCGATCATCGGCATTACGGCTGTAGATGGTTTGCACTTCTCAAAATTGGGTGTCGATCTTGTCGCGGCTCTTGCTAGTGCCGCTCCTTACCTCTTGCTCAGTGCAACTTATGGATGGCTAAATTTCCTAAAGTCACGCCGAACGAAGAGATCGGCTGTCACTAAATAAGTACTGAACTAAAGGCGGCAGGTGAATGGAGCCACGTGAGATAACCACCATCCAAATTAACAACATTGAATCCCAAATCTTTTAGAAGCAAGCTCGCGCTGTGACCTCGTACTCCTACTTGGCAACTGACGACAACATCCTTCGTATCGATTTCACCAAAGCGCTCTCTCAATTCATCAATCGGAATATTCACTGAGCGAGGTATTGAGCCGGCCTCACATTCACTCGCACTTCGAACGTCCACAAGTGTGAAACCTCGATCAAGGTAAGTATCAATTTCATTCCATTGAATTACCGGACTCAGCCCTGAAAGCCTATTCTCTGCCACATATCCGAGCATATTTACTGGATCTTTGGCCGAACCAAATGGCGGTGCGTAGGCAAGTTCCAAATCAGCAAGTTCTGGAGCGGTAATCCCACCGCGCATCGCGGTAGCAATCACATCAATGCGCTTGTCGACGCCGGAGTGTCCGACTCCTTGCGCTCCCAAAATTTCGCCAGTGGTGGAATCAAAAAGCAATTTAAGTGCCATTGACTCTGCACCTGGGTAGTAGCCCGCGTGCGAGGCCGGATGTGTATGGATAACCTGGAAAGATCTGCCTTGCGCACTAAGCCTGCGCTCATTCCATCCAGTTGCCGCAATGGTTAAAGAAAATACTTTCACGATGGAAGTTCCCATGGTCGCGACGGCTCGCACTTTCAATCCAAATATATGATCGGCTGCTACTCGTCCGTGTCGATTTGCAAGGTTCGCTAACGGCACAAGTGCAGCACTGCCATCGAGAGAGTCAGTCTTTTCCGCGGCATCGCCAACGGCATAAATATCGGAGTTACTCGTTCTATTGAACTCATCTACATGAATTCCTCCGCGCTCTCCAATAAGGAGTCCCGCACGTTGTGCCAATGAGATATCGGGACGCACACCCACAGCGAGTATCACCAAATCAGCTGGGACTACTTCATGAGAGGCAAGTGTTACTGAAGTATCGCTAATTTCAATTGCACTTTCACCAAGATAAAGTGAAACTCCATTGCGAGCCATCTCCTCGGCCACCAAAGAAGCCATTTCTTCATCAAGAGGCGCCAGCAGCTGTGGTGTCGACTCTACTAATGATGTAGCTATGCCGCGCTCTCTCAAGTTTTCTGCAATTTCAACACCGATATAGCCTCCGCCAATTACTACGGCGTTTCGGGGTTGGAGGTTTACCTGAGCGACGATTCGTTCAACGTCTTCTACAGTACGCAAGGTAAATGCGCGTTCAAAACCTTTTATCGGCGGAACGATGGGAGTTGCTCCAGGGCTCAAAATTAGTTTGTCGAAGGCAATCTCGCTCTCCTCGAGCGTTGCAAGATCCAGTACCTTCACCACTTTACGAATTGCATCAATTTCGAGGGCCTGGGTCAATACACGAACATCTAAGCGAAAACGTTTATGAAGAGATGTGGGGGTCTGAAGTAGCAGTGCGCTTTCCTCTTCAATAACACCACCCACATAATAAGGAAGCCCGCAGTTCGCGTACGAAACATGTCCACTTTTTTCCAGAACGATGATCTCGGCTTGTGCGTCTAGCCTTCGAGCACGGGTTGCTGCGGACATTCCGCCTGCAACCCCTCCAATTACTACTAACTTCATGTTGTCCTCACTAGGGGTAGTCCCGAAGCCAGCCAAACTTGGATGCCGTCGGTTAAGTTATAGATTGACGTGAATTTCGTCTTTGCCATTTTTTCGGTGGCAATGCCGGAACGGCGACCACTGTGGCAATAGACCGCGTAGGTTGTGGATTTATTGAGCTTTGCAATGTCGCTGTCGAAAGTTGCCGAATCGACATCAATATTGATGGCGCCCTTTATGTGGCCAGCGTTATATTCGTCAGGAGTTCGGACATCAATAGTGACAACTCCGGCAGTTTGAGATTTCGATTGAAAATCAGCGGGACCCAAATTAGTAACCGATACAGTCTTTTCCCCACATGCGCTCAGCAAAAGCGCCGATACGAGAGCTACAAATAGAATTTTCTTTTTCATCGCCTATGCCAAACTCAGAAATAGTTTTTGAAGTTTCTCAGTAATAACTTCGGCATCTTCAGTTGGATCCTCGATACATGCCTTCAGATTCGCTGCTATCAAGGTAAAAGCAGCAGTGTTAATTGCTTTTCCAACGGCTGCCATTTGCATGACGATTTCTTCACATGTGCGTCCCTCATCGAGCATTCTGACAACGGCACCGAGCTGGCCATGGGCACGCTTAAGACGCTTTGTTATGGCTTCTAGCTCATCCACGTCAGTAAGTACGTGGGTTGTCTTTGCCTTTGCTGATGTAGCCATAGCGCCTCCAAGAGCCTCATTTGGACTGTATGGCAGAACATTAGCATACCCCTAGGGGTATAGCAAATAAGAGGGTGAGCAGGCTAAATACCTAGGCCAGCCTTCGCGCTTTCTGGCACCAACTCCAAGCCATCTGGATTATTAAGGTAACCCTCTGCGGTTCCAGCACGACCTTTGTGCCCGTATTGCCAAACGATCTTTTTGGTCTTGGGATCAATAACAATGATGCGATGGTTTGCGTCATCAGTTGCAATTATATTTCCGTTGGGCAGTCCGTGGGCAAGTGAAGTGTGATTAAGCGCGTCTGCTCCCGTGGGCTTGAACTTCCATAGCAGTTTTCCTTTCGAATCGAATTCCACGATTGCGCCAGGTTTACTAAAGTCCACGGTTAAATAAACATTGGGAGATACTTCGTTGGTATCCGAAGGATAAGCAACTCCAGGTGCATGCACTGCCCACGAAACTTTCCCATCCAATGTCATCGCATCTACCCAATTGCCATTAATTTCCGTGACGAGATAACGACCATCCTCCATTGGGAAAGCACCGTTGGGACTACCAAAAGATTTCGGCGGGTTATGAACGCATCTACCAGTTGTACCAAGTTGCGTAGTTTTTTTCGTTGACGTATTAATAAAAAGCAGTCGGCAATTCTTAATGTCGGCGACAATGACTCGACCATCAGGGAGCAACATCGCATCATCTGGGTTATTAAGAGAACCAGCTTTCCTAGATCCGTGACCAGCAACCCCGTATTCAAAAACAATCTTTCGCGTGGCGATGTCAATGATTGAAACCATCTGATGTTCTGATTCAGTTGCCACAATGGATTTTCCATCTGGCGAAAAGAATACATCGTCAGGTGTTTTAAAAGTTTGACCCGGTGCGAGATCACCTTTTCTTGGAAAGACCCATTGAACTTTTCCTGAAGGATTCACAATAACGATTCGATTATTACCTTCATCGGCGATCATCACAGATCCAGGAACCGCGGTCGGATCTGAGACCACGGGGGTCGCCGCACGCGCCCCAACATTGGCCATTAAGATCAAAGCCACTATCGCGGAGAAGGCAAAGGCGCTTTTCACTTTCGAAGATGTGTTCATAGAGGCGAGATTAGTCAATTAACCTCCATAAAGCCTCTTGGGTTGGAGTAAAAGGGGCAGAAGGCGCTCAATCTCACACCTCCGTATAGATTCTGAGAGCTCGTCCTATACGCTGGGCGCGTGAGAGAAAGAAAAGCCCAACCCACCGTCATCCAAGGCGGAATGGGTGTGGCAGTTTCTTCGTGGCAATTGGCCCGAGCGGTTTCCAAGACCGGTCAACTCGGCGTGGTCTCAGGAACAGCGATTGATGCCGTCGTGGCTAGGCGCTTGCAAGACGGCGACGTGCACGGCGATGTGCGACGAGCCTTAGATCATTTCCCGATTCCAGCAATCGCTGATCGAGTAAAAGATAAGTATTTCCGTCCCGATGGAACCAAGGGGGAACCCTACATACCAGTTCCCAAATTGAGTCTAAAGCCGTCGACGGATGCTCTGGAACTCTGGGTTGTTTCAAATTTCGTCGAGGTATGGCTCGCAAAAGAGGGTCATGACGGAATAGTTGGTATCAACTTCTTAGAAAAAATCCAAATGGCGACTCCAAGTTCTGTCTACGGCGCGATGTTAGCTGGAGTTGACTACATATTGATGGGCGCCGGAATTCCATCCGAGCTCCCCCATTTGCTTAACCTTCTTGCTGAGCATAAGGATGCAGCGATAAAGGTTGATGTAGACGATGCGACGACTTCGTACTCGGCCAACTTTAATCCGCGGGACTTCAGCGACATCACCATGCCCCCGTTGTTGCGACCACAATTTCTTGCAATTGTTTCGGCTCACGTTCTCGCAATATATTTAGCGAAAGATGAATTAACAAAACCCGATGGATTTATTATTGAAGGGTTTACTGCGGGTGGCCACAACGCACCTCCTCGCGGGACGATGATGCTCGATGGAGATGGTCAACCAATATTTGGTCTCCGAGATGAACCTGATTTAGCGAAAGTTGCAAAGATTGGACTTCCATTTTGGTTAGCTGGAGGTCAATCAACGCACGAACACATAGTTGCGGCAAAGGCGCTCGGAGCGCAAGGCGTGCAAGTCGGCACCCTCTTCTCTCTGTGTGAAGAGTCAGGACTGCTACCAGAGTTGCGAAATCAAATGATTGATCAACTAAAAGCAGGTGATCTCGTAGTCCGCACTGATCCCTTTGCCTCCCCAACTGGATTCCCGTTCAAAGTAGTAACTCTGCCCGGAACACTTTCTGATTCAGAACTCTATGAAGATCGACCGCGCCTATGTGATCTTGGCTATCTTCGAGTTCCTTACGAGCGCTCCCCAGGAGTTGTCGGCTATCGATGTGCTTCAGAACCAAAGCACGTTTTTATCCGCAAGGGCGGGGCTGAGAGCGAATTAACTGACAGAAAGTGCTTATGTAACGGGCTTATGGCCAATATTGGACTCGGACAACATCGAGGTGATGGCTACGTCGAACAACCTCTCCTCACCCTCGGAGCAGACCTGACAGGAGCCGAGGAACTTCTCGCTTCCCACCCCCAAGGTTGGAGCGCTACCGAAGCGGTCGCCTACCTATTGAAAGTAGGGCAATAGAGGAGAAGTATGCGAGTGGGCAACCGCTCGAGCGAAGGGATGGATCATGAAGATCACTCAATTGATATCCGGTAAACGCGTAGAGACTATTTCGCCGAGTGCAAGCATTCATGATTTAGTGAATTCCCTCAACACCCACGCAGTGGGTGCTTTAGTCGTGTCACCCGATGGAAGAAAAATCGAGGGCATCGTTTCTGAACGCGATGTGGTGCGAGCAATGCCTGGGAAGCTTGATCAACTAATTGGTATGCATGTACGCGACATCATGACTGTAGGTGTGGTTACATGCACGAGCGATGCGACCGTTGCCGAACTAATGAAGATAATGACTGAGCGACGCATTCGACACGTGCCCGTCGTGGACTCGGAAGGGATTCTTCTTTCAATAGTGTCAATTGGTGATGTCATTAAGGCTCATGTTACGGAACTGGATGCAGAGCGGACAGCCCTTCGCGATTATGTAAGTTCGTAACTAAACCAAGAAGCCAGATGGAAATGGATCAGTCGGATCTAAAATCCAGGTTGACTCTCCCATAATCCAAGCACGTCCGGTGATTGCAGGAATGATCGCTGGAATTCCACCGACTTCCGTGCGACCTACGATTCTTGCCTGAAATTGCGAGCCGATCCAGGATTCATTCACGAGGACATCGCCTTCGCTAATCTCCCCGAGGGCCGCCATTTGGGCTAGTCGAGCACTAGTACCGGTCCCACAAGGAGAACGATCAAACCACCCTGGGTTGATTGCCATCGCGTTGCGCCAGTGAAACTTATCGTTACCTTGCGAGATGAAATCAATGTGATGACAGCCTGCGATCTCACTATTCTCTGGATGCACTGGCGGGTTCTGCTTATTAATTGCAGAAGAAATCGCTAAACCCGCATTGAGCAGGGCTTGACCATTGTGGCGCTCAAAAGTAATTCCTACTCGCTCGATAGGAATGATGGCGTAGAAATTTCCGCCAAATGCCATATCGTAAATGATCTCCCCAAAACCAGATACATCCACCTTTTGATTAAGTGCCAAAGAGAACGACGGAACGTTGATAATCGTTACGTTTTCGGCCTTACCGTCTTTAACAGCAACCTCTACAACCACCAAACCTGCCGGAGTATCTAAACGAATTGTCGTAATCGGCTCAACTACGGTGACCATCCTTTTTCCCACTAATACCGTTGCTACACCAATTGTTCCGTGTCCACACATCGGCAAACATCCCGAAACTTCGATGTAAACAACTCCCCAATCTGCATCGGGTCGAGTAGAGGTCTGCAGGATTGCCCCGCTCATCGCGCTATGTCCACGTGGTTCGTACATCAACCACTGACGAATTTCATCCATGTTCTCCATGAAATATTTTCGACGTTCAAACATGGTCGCACCAGGAATCTCACCTACTCCACTGGTCACGACTCGGGTCGGCATCCCTTCAGTGTGGGATTCGACCGTTGTTACGGATCGGATGCTTGGCTGCATTATTTGCGTGAATAGAAAGCTAGTACCTTCGCAATGTCTTTTCGACACTTGGCTTCATCTGTGGCTGGCAAAGGCAAACGGGGCAAACGTGTCGGCCCGCCGTATCGACCAACAATATCCATCGCGAGTTTTATTGCTTGAATAAATTCCTTTCGACTGTCCCACATAAATAGATCGTGCACTGCGGCATACGCCGGAGCCGCTTCAGCGAACTTTCCTGCCACCGCTAAGTTGTAGAGATCTGACGATTCTTTGGGAAGCGCGTTTGGGAATCCAGCAATCCAACCAACGACCCCACCTGTTGCCAATTCCAATAGGACATCATCCGCACCAACAAGAACGTCAATGCGTGGAGCGCAGTCGTGAATTCTCCATACTCGTCGAACGTCACCTGAAAATTCCTTTATCGCTACTACGTTTTCAACTGCATCGGCAATCTTCCCAACCAGTTCAGGTACGACATCAATTTTGGTATCAAAGGGGTTGTTGTAAGCGATAATCGGAATTCCTACTTTTCCAACCTCGCGATAATGCGCAACAACTTCATCATCATTGGCTCGGTACGAGGTGGGAGGCAGACACATCACGGCATGTGCACCTTTTTCGGCGGCATGCTCAGTCCATCTGCGAGATTCATCAGCGCCGTAGGCTCCAACACCGGCAATAATGTGAAATCCGGCTGGAGCGGCTTCCACCGCGACTTCCAATACTTTGGATCGCTCTTGCGCACTCAACACTTGATACTCACCGAGCGAACCATTTGCTACGGCGCCTTGTGTTCCATTCGCAGCAAGCCACTGAATGTGAGAGGCAAAACGGTCGTAATCCACGCTCTTATCCTCATGAAATGGAAGAGCCATTGCGGTGAGTACGCCGTGCCACGGTTTCGAAGTAGTCATGGCAGACAATTTAGTGGCTGTTGCGAACTAATCAAAGAGCATCATAGGCGATGGGCTGTTGAGCCAGTTGTCCCAACGTAATGGGAGAGAAAATAGGCCTATTTCCAGCAGAAATATGTTCTTCCACAGTGGCTTTCAGCTTTTGCTCGGCCGCAATGATTTCAACAGCCGAGCGAGAACAAATCCTGCCTTGGCATGCCCCCATGCCGACTCGAGTGAGAAGTTTTGCCGAGCGAATATTGGTTACACCTAACTCGTGGATCGAAGCTTTGAGCGTTTGTAGCGACACCTCTTCGCATCTGCAAATGTTTGTGTCGTCGCCTAACCATGTTCTCCATCCATCTTGGACCGAATATATCCTCATCAGCGTATTGGCAAACTTTCTCTGACGAGAGCGTCTACGGCTGATGGATTTATTCTTGCTTAAAGTCGCAGACCGAGAAACTTTTCCAAGAAAATCGGCAGCAGATTGCCCAGCAATCATTCCTTCCGAGAGTGAAAGTTCAGCGCCGCCCACTCCAGTAATTTCACCAGCTGCAAAAATCCGTGGATCACTCGTGCGTTGCAGTTCATCGACGGCCACCACAGGGAATCCATCCTGGCCTGGAATCTGTTGCAATCCAAGGCTGGCGACAATTGAAAGATTTGGAGTAAATCCCCAACCAATTGCCGCCGCATCGCATTGAATGTTTGTCTCACTTCCCTTTTTGATTCGAAAGTGAGTATCGATTTTTGCGACTCGAACATATTTCAAAAGACCATCTTCACCAGCATGAGCCGATATCACTGCGAAACCTCTACCTTGTCGAAGTTGTCGAAGGTAGTTGGCACCTTGTGCGATCTTGCGCAAATTCAAGATTGCAACGCCTGAATACGAGATCCACTTTCGCAGTCGTTGGGCTTCATAAAGGCCAACAATGTCAGCACCAGCTTTTGCTAATCCAGACGCCACAGGGAGAAGGAATGGGCCAGTCCCAGCGACAACGATCTTTTTGCCTGCATGAACATTTGACCCTTTGAGCAAGGCCTGTGCGCCACCTGGTGTCATCACCCCTGGAATATCCCAGCCAGGAAAAGGAAGTGTTCTGTCAAAAGCACCCGTCGCAAGAATAAGGATTTGTGTTTCGAAACTATGGCTTATGCCATCATGGAGGAAATTGACGGTGATTGAAGCATCATTTTTTGTTGTACTCCAGATTTGAGCATCACAGACTGATTCAATTTTCGGATTACTCAACACCTGATTTCGAAGCAAAAAGCCTGCTAAATAGTCACTTTGAAGGGCCGTTTGCCCTGTCCATGCTTCGGCTCCTTCCTCAGGCAAATGGCGCCAGTACTGACCGCCCAAGCGAGGACCGCTTTCCAACAATAAAACTCGAGCACCAGAATTTGCCGCCGTCAGTGCAGCCCTCATTCCAGCCGGACCCCCACCAATGACAGTAATCACGGCAGGCTCCCTAATCCGTCTTGTGTTTCGACCGTGAGACCATCTCGAACTTCTGTTAGGCATGCTCGCTGATTAGGCAAACCATCTATGACAACAAGACAATCAAAGCAAATTCCAATTCCGCAAAAAACGCCACGTGGAATTCCTTTAATTCGAGTCTTTCGAAGAGTTCTAACTCCTTGCTCGAGCAACGCACCGGCGAGAGTCTGGCCAGAAATGGCAATCACTTTTTTGCCGTCAAAAGTAAATTCGACACGCTTGTCAGGAGGCGTAATCGAATTCATCTTGCAACTGCAAATCTTTGTGGAGAGAAGGCAGATGCATCCATGAATGGATTCTTGCCAAGGATTTGAGCAACAATGATTTCCGCACTTGCTGGAGCGAGTCCGATTCCTGCACCTTCATGCCCAGCGGAATGCCATAACCCTTTAACGTGGGCGTCTTCACCGATGACAGGAAGGTGATCTGGAGCGTACGGGCGAAACCCGTGATAGGCACGAAGTAATTGAACCTTCGCCAGCACGGGAAATAGTGCAATTGCTTGCGTCGCCAATACTCGCAAAATGTTAACGTTAAGAGTTGAATCGAATTCCACTCGTTCTCGGCTTGCCCCTACAAGAATTGTTCCGCTGCGAGTGCTCTCTACAACAGCACTGGATTGCAAATCTGCGGCACCGCTCGCGACATTTGCTACATAGTCAGCGTCATAAACCTTGTGGCGAACAATGTTGGGTGCTGGATGCGTCACCAAAATGAAACCACGTCGTGGAGAAATTGGTAAATGAGACCCTGCCAGCACTGCGATTTCTCCAGCCCACGTACCCGTTGCGTTAATAACTACTCGAGAATGAAAGGTTTCCTTTTCCGTACTTACGGAGGCAACTCCCTGGGAATCAGATCCGATCGCGATTACTTGCGCCCCGACTTCAATTCTTGCGCCGAGCGATCTGGCCTCCTTGAGCATCTGCGCCGTTGCCATCATTGGCTGGCATTGGGCATCCTGCGGATACAAGGTTCCACTTTCAAATTCAGGCGCTAAATATGGCTCCAAATCATGCAAATCCCTACCATCCAAGTTTTGGGCAATGACTCCGCTAACACGTTGGCGTCCAACTAATTTATCGAGTTCGGCTAGACCGGAAGATGTCTTGGCAACGACCATTCCGCCCTTCGCCTCGAGTTCGAAACTCCCGCCTAAAGCTTCTGAGATCTCAAACCATTTATCTCTAGATCTCAAAGCGAGAACTAATTCGGGTCCCACTTCCTTATCGGAGACCAAGATGTTGCCTTCCCCTGCCCCCGTCGTACCACTGGCAATAGCGCCACGATCCAAAACAATTACTTGAAGTCCCGCCTGCGCTAATTCCAACGCGCAAGCCGCACCTACAACACCTGCCCCGATAACAATGGCGTCTGGATTCTTCATAGCTGACCTCGACGCCTCAGAATTCTTACGCTAATCAGCGCCCATAGCCCAATCACGACAAATCCAAAAGCGAAATAGGCGATGTGTACTTTGTGGTGGAGAAAATAGTTCTCGTGTACATGAGCGCCCTTCACTACGGGAACGGAAGTTTGAACATCTTTAACACCTACGTAGAACTTGTAGCCACCTTCGACAGGATGTCCATCACTTGAAACGACTCTCCAGTTCACTGATACCTGCCCGCTAATTTTCTTCTTGAGCAATCCCACTTTCAAGATTGGACCCGTTGCAACCGATTTCCCATCATCAATCTGAAGGCCTGTTGAATCCTTAACGGTAAGCACATTTACTTTTGCTTTGCCCAATTGGATGAGGTTGCCATCGAATTCCACTTCGACATATGTGGGGGCTTGTGTGACAAGTTGTTCAATTTGAGGGTTTGAAAAAACAAGAACGGCATGGGCACTTGCGTGAGAAATGCTCGCAAGCGTTAGCCACAGCGAAAATGCTATGCCCATACCGATCTTGAGTTTCAAGTCTTCTCGCTACTTTACTGTCGTGATTTCAGGCGCTGGACCATACTCAGTGTCTGCAGTGTCCTTGGGAGTTGCCCCCGTCGTCACTATCCATTTGAGGTACAACTTCTTACCAACGTCCTTGGCATTCATTGTCATTGCCCCCATACCGCTAGAAGGTGTCTTCGTCACAGTGCAGGTCTGCGTAGCTGGCATGTAGATCTTCTGTGGCGCAGACGACCAGGTTGTGAGTAATCCAACTTCAAAGAAATTGCTTCCATCAATAGCAAATGAAGCGTTTTTAGCCTTCCAGGTCACGGTGTAGGAGACCGGCACTCCCTTTGAATCTTTGGACTTTGAATCAACGACGGTTGCCGTAAACCCAGGAAAATAACTCGGCTTGGGGCGTCCGGCAGCATTGGGTACCACAACTTGCAACGATTCAGTTGCATACATTGCGTTGTTGTACATGCATCCATGTTCTGCTCGA
Organism: Actinomycetota bacterium; assembly: GCA_026392695.1. GTDB lineage: Bacteria > Actinomycetota > Actinomycetes > Nanopelagicales > Nanopelagicaceae > QYPT01. The sequence continues at coordinate 44,498 of JAPLBP010000073.1, forward strand.
AGAACGATCTGGCTCTCATCTCCTGCTTTATTGCTATATCCACGTAATTGAACTTCAACATGCGCACTCGCAGCAGTCAATCCCATCGACATTAGCGCCACGGTCACCAGCGAAACAATTAAACTTCTTCTCATAACACAATCCCTTTCACTATCTGAATATTCCGCATACACAGCGATCTAGGAATAGTTACGCGGGGGTCACTTTCCTTATCCGATCGCGAATAAAGGGGGCGCACGATTTAGACAAGATGACCAAAGCAATAACTGGGGCGCGACCTCATGACATTGGTCGAGAATCGCAGAAGGCCGCGGCTGTACATACTTGATCGCAATGAAGAGTGTCAGCGAGAAAAATGAAAAAAGCAAAGAAAACATCGCCAGAATCGCCTTATCAAATCTCTCAACGGCAAGGTAGCTCAATATAAATACAATCACGTGGGAGGCAACCATTCTTGTATCTGAGGCTCCCGCCGTCGACCCGAGTGTTAAATGACCTATCGCTTGAAAGAGCATTAAAACTCCAGCTAATTGAGGTCCTGTAAATTCGGCTGTCGGGCGAATGGTGAAATAAATGAAACTGAAGACTAAGAGCGAAACCAAATACGGTGAGAAGGAAAAGTTACCTCCGCCAAGATGGTGGGAAATAATTAAGGAAGCAAAAAGCACAAGATTGAGAGCGAAGGAGCGAAGCGCCGCCATGCTCATCATGGGGCAATACTACTTAGCCTTTGGTGGAACCTAACGTCAGACCAGCTACGAATTGACGGCGCAACGCGAAGAAGACGATCAAGGTGGGAATAAATGCGAGTGTGGCGCCAGCGGCTAAAAGGTTGTAGTCCTTGAAGAACTCACCCTGAAGATTATTGAGTGCGGCCGTGATCGGACGCTTATTACCAGTCTTGAGAAGAGCCACGGACCAGAAGAAATCGTTATAGATCCAGGTGGTCATCAATACACCGAGGGATGCCAGCGCAGGACGAAGGAGAGGCAACATAATCTTGCTGTAGTGCACCCATACGCTTGCTCCATCAACAAGGGCTGATTCGCTAATTTCCTTAGGAATTGTCTTCATGTAGTTACTCAAAACGAAGGTTGCAAATCCCATTTGGAAAGCCACATGAATGAGAATCAGACCCAACTGCGTGTCGTAGAGCACGCCATTCTCGTTGATGAAATGTGGCACTGGTATGGCTAAGTAAATTCGATAGAGCGGGATAAAAACCAACTGGGCAGGAAGTAGGTTGCCTGCCGTAAAGAGCATGAGCAAAGGAATATTGAAAGCGAATGAGTACCTGCTCACGACGAAGGCAACCATCGATGCCAAGAACAGAGTCAACAGCACCGCAGGTACTGCAACTACGACGGCGTTTATGAAATAGCGCCACATCTCCGATTGCACGATCGCGGTGTAGTAATTCTGAAAATTGAGAGTCTTGGCAACGCTGAAACTGCCGTACTTGAGAACTTCACCGTAAGGTCGAAGCGATTGATACATCGTCCAAAGAATGGGTACTACCCAGAGGGCGCCAAGAAAGGTAAGGATTACCGTCGTGATGGAATGAGCGAGGGCAGTTTTCTTACTGGTAACCATTATTCATCTGCCTTAAATGTCTGATACAGGTAGACCATGATTGGGATGATGGACATGAGGAAGAGCATCGTGGCCAAGGCTGCGCCCCAGCCGATTCGACTCGACTCTCCAAAGATATTCTCGTAGACAAGTACGCCCAACAGTTCGAGCCCGTTTCGTCCCCTATTGATAATAAAGACCAGGTCGAACGCTCTCAGCGAATCGATCACCGTCACAACAATGATGATGACGTTTACAGGTCGAAGGGATGGAAAAACAACTTTTCTAAAGGTGTACCAATCAGAAGCGCCATCTATGCCGGCGGCTTCATGAAGGGAAGGATCAACCGCTTTCATCCCTGCTAAATAAAGAAGCATGACGTATCCAATATGTCGCCACGAAGCGATACCAAGCACAACCCAAATATTCTTATGCGGATCGCCGAACCAAGAGATTGCGCTCTCGGAATTCGTGTCTCCTAGAATTGAATTCACCAAGCCGTTGGTTCGAAAGACGTAATCCCACACGATTCCGGTTACGGCAAGCGAGAGCACCATAGGTAAGTAAAAAGCCGTCTGATAAAACTTGCTTCCTTTAAGGTTCTTGTCTATGAAGTAAGCCAGCAAGATCCCAAGGGGCGTTGGTACGAAAGCAAAAAAACCCAACCAGAGAGCGTTATTGCGAAGAGCCTTCGGAAAAGCCTCATACAAAGAAAAAATTTGCGAATAGTTCTGGAAGCCGGCCCAGTGAATATTTTTGACGCCGCCAATTCCATCCCAGAAAGTAAACGAAAGTAGAACAGTGAGGATTGCTGGTATCCATACAAAAAGCACATGAAGCACTGTCGGAAGTCCGACGAGGCCAAAAAGTACTGCGCGATCCTTCTTTGTGAAGTTGGAACGCCGACGACGGCGACGGGGAGCTTTCGCCCCCGTCGCCGTCGTCAGGTCTGTTCTAGTAGTTGACATCAGTTAAGAAATTGTGTCACCGGCCTAGGCTGGTGGCAACGCCGCCCATTGCTTTGTCAAGTTCGCAGCAATCTTGGCCTTATCTCCTGGTGTCTTCAAGAAGCTCTGGATCGCAGGTCCAACAATTGGGCCAGCGAAGTCAGGGCGTGTATCGCGATCAAGGAACTGAGCGATGTACTTCGAGCTCTTGACGAGATCAACTTGCTGACGAACGAACGCATTGTCCGAAGCTGGCATGTTGCTATTTGCGAAGAGAGCAGTAGGAGCCACGCTCAATACGGCATTTGCATAGTCGGTACTTGCAATAAACGTTGCAAGTGCCTTTGCATTTGCTGCATTCTTTGAAGCGCCCTTTGAAAGCATGTAGCCATCAATTGGAGCATCAACAGAATCGCGACGGTTAGCCTTGTTGATTTCTGGGAATGGGAACAAGGCAAGGTCTGCCAAGTCAGCAGCATCAGTGTAAATCGATGCATGGAATGCTCCCATAACCTGCATTGCTGCCTTCTTCTGAAGAACAAGCTGCGCTGCATCTGACCACTCAAGATCAAGGGTGTTGCTGTTCTGGTAAGGGAACATTGACTCCCAGTTCTTGAATGTCTTCTGTACGCGAGCATCGCCCCATGAGGCACGACCTCCCATAAGATCAACATGGAACTTGTAACCGTTTGTACGCATGTTAATCAAGTCGAAGGTACCCATTGCTTCCCAGCCGCCCTTGTCACCAAGTGCTACAGGAGTGAGACCCTTTGACTTAAATACCTTACAAGCGGCGATGAAGTCAGCCCATGTAATGATTGATGCTGGATCTACGCCAGCAGCCTTGAAGACTGACTTACGGTACATAACAGCCCATGGGTACCAGGTAGTTGGAACGAAGTATTGCTTTCCATCAAGTCCTGTTGAAGCGGTTTTGTAGCCCTTGGTGAAGTCTTTTCCAATCTTTGACCATACATCGGAGATGTCGGTTGCAAGACCCTTTGATGCAAAGAATTGCATGCGGTATCCGGCGAACCAGGTAAAGACATCGTCTGGGGTGCCCTGAAGGTATGAGTTGATTTGGTTCTGGAAAGTGTTGTGGTCGACCGTGTTCAACTTAACGTCGAAGCCGGCCTTTGTTGCTGCGGCAACCCAAGCAGTATCACTCTTGCGAGCAGCTGGATCAGATTGGTTAGAGCCAACGCTTACTGATTTTCCAGCGGCTGATGCGGCGCCTGCGCCTGCACCGGCGCTGAGAAAACCACCAGCGGCTACGACTCCAGCGCCAGCAGCGGCGCCCTTAAGTACCGAACGACGGGATACGTCGCCATTGAGATTTTGTTCTGACATTCGGTTTTCCGTTTCTCTTCAGCTGAAGGTGGAATAACGTGCACCTGAGTGCATCATCGAACTTCTACAAACGCACGAACGTTCAAGAAGGCCTCGAGACAGCGTAACCGTATTGGAGGTGAGGGTAAAAAAATAGGTCAGACCACTCAAATTGAGATAACGATTCAGTAACAGTTAAGCGGCGTTTCTCCACTTTGCCTCCCTCAGACCGGCTTTAAACTGAATGCTTATTGATGGTTGGAGAGGACTGAAATGACACTTTCGAATATTCATTGGGCAGCGGTGGTTATTAGCGCGTTGGTAGGAATCGCAAGTGGGGCCATCTGGTTTGGACCAAAAACCTTTTACCCAGCCTGGTGGAAGGCGATGGGGCGCACAGAGACTGAGAATCCTGGCGCGGGAATGAATATGGGCATCGTTTTTGGATCAACCTTTATCGCCCAATTTGTACAAGCTTTTGCAATGGCGCTCATTATGAGCGCCGTGGCGAACCCAAACTTCGGAAAAGGTTTGGCAATGGGTCTGGTAGTCGGTATCGGAGTCGCGGCGGCCTCGTCTTTAGGGCATCGACTTTTTGGTGGTCTAGGTTTCAAAGTCTGGGCTATCGAAGTTTCAAACGATGTCATCAATTTAGCGATTATGGGCGCAATTCTCGGAGCGTGGAATTAGCGGGTAGCCTTTCGATATGTCAGCAAGCGTCACGACTAAGAACCTGCGAATAATTCGCGACGGAAAGACAATCATCAATGATCTGAGTTTCGAAGTGGGCAAGGGTTTGATCGCGGGAATCCTTGGTCCAAGCGGAAGTGGAAAAACCACAATTTTTCGAAGCATCGTAGGAGTACAAGAGATTACGGCGGGTGAAATCACCGTCCTGGGGCAACCAGCTAGTGCAAAAGATCTACGTACTCGGATCGGGTACCTCACTCAAAGTGCGAGTATTTATTCAGACCTCACTGTAGTAGAAAATCTTCGCTACTTTGGAAAAGTATTGGGAACTTCAGAGATTTCAATTGATGAAATCCTCGATCTAGTCGACCTTCAAAAGAATAAGAAACAACTTGCATCCTCGCTCTCAGGCGGTGAAAGGGCACGCCTAGCATTAGCCACTGCCCTCCTCGGGAAGCCTGAATTACTAATTTTAGATGAACCAACAGTTGGATTGGATCCGGTCCTTCGGATTGAACTGTGGAATCTCTTCCATTCTCTTGCTGCTCAAGGAAAAACACTGCTAGTGAGCAGTCACGTGATGGATGAAGCGGATCGCTGTGACTCACTCATCCTTTTGCGCGACGGTGAAATATTGGCGCAAGGAAGTCCGTCTCAGCTGAAGGCTCAAACTGGTGAGGACGAAATGGAAGCAGTCTTCATTTCGTTGGTGAGCGCGCGATGAACTTTTCCCGCATTTGGGCCACGGCTCGTCGCATACTCTCTCAACTGCGCCATGACCCGCGCACCATCGCGTTGATGGTCATCGCTCCGATTTTTCTAATGACGATTCTCAAGTACGTCTATAACGATCAACCTCAAGTATTCCAACGAGTCGCAGGCTCGCTTCTAGGCGTTTTTCCTATGTTGGTCATGTTCCTAATAACTAGCGTGGCAACCCTTCGAGAACGCACTTCTGGAACACTTGAGCGCTTACTTATCCTTCCCATCACAAAACTTGAATTCATTCTT